>USGZ01000287.1 GCA_900554265.1 uncultured Porphyromonadaceae bacterium | reverse complement strand
GCCTCCGGCCTGCTTGGTTCACCGCCGGGCGGAGGCGGGGACGGTCAGCACCGAGGGTAGGACAGTGGCCCAGGTATTGCCGTAGCGGCCGTAGGCGTTATGCAGGGGGACCGCTATCTCGATTCGCAGTGAGCCGTCCGGCTGCTCGGTCGCGGTGCCTTTGCCGCCGATGGTGAATGACTCGGCGAAAAGGCCGGGCGACTCGAAGCCGGAGAAAGTCGGCCCGATGGCGACGTTCTCCGGATTGGATGCGTCAACAATCAGGTATGTCGGGGTAGGGCAGCTGTTTATCCGCGACAGCGGTGACGCCTCGCGGTAGAGCCAGCATACGCGATATAGGCCCTGGAGGCTGCGGTGAGGCTGGACGAACACCGGCCATGGATTCTCCGCCGGGTCAAGCGGCGGGGCGGCCTCGTAGCTGACTACGCCGAGCAGCCAGCCGTCGCGGAACTCTCCGTAGTCGCCTCCGGTCCATTCGCTTTCGGGATTGTCGAGCCTCAGAAAGTCGAAGCGTACCCCGTCGGTCGCGCCGCTGTAGGTGAGGTTGAGCGCGAAAAGACGCTCAGCGGTATCGTAGGAACTTGATGCGGAACAAATCGGCAGGTTGCCGGCGGCGACGTCGCGGGTGTCCGCTACTGTCTCGAAGCCGTCGATGCCCGCGGTTCCTGCGGCGGTATGCACGCTCCCGTCGCCGACAAGGGTAATCAGCCGCCTGAAGCCGTCTTCGCCGGTGGCTTCGTAATCGGTACGGCCCTCGGAGACGCGAACGCGCAGGCTGACGCCTACGGCTCTCCCGGCGCTGTGGTAGATGCCGCTGCCTGCTTCCGACCATCCGGACGGGCGCCTCAGCACCAACGTGAATACCTCCGGCGCGAGATTGGGTGCCGGACTGGCGCTGATGCTGGCCGAGCGGCTTTCCTCAGGTTCGAGACTTACCGAGTACGTAAGGGTGATTGTCGCCTTCCTGGAGTTCCGCCCGAAATGTACGGGAGGAAGGGCGCCCAGGATTCCGCCGGGGTCGTCGACGGTAAGGCTATAGCTTGTGTCGGGGAGCCACTCGCCGCTGCGGACCAGTGTGGTGGTGGTCGAACCGCTGCTCTCGCGCATGTCGAGGCTAAGGTCCTGAATTGCGGGGACGAATTGCAGTGTCGCCGGACTATGGGCTTCGGTCGGTTCGCCGGGACGCAGACCCTGATGCTTCTCCCCGTCGTCGCCGTGACCTGAACATGCGCCAGCGCACACTCCCGCCAGCAGCGTGAGAATACAGAGACCGGTATGTTTGCAGAGCCGGGACATAGGCGGAAATAAAAAAGGGAATTTTCCGAAGAAAACTCCCGAGTGTGTACCCCCGTAGGGAATCGAACCCTAAACTGAGGAACCGGAATCCTCTATTTTATCCATTAAACTACGGAGGCGTGGTTTTGTGTGTGCAAAAGTAATGTTTTTTTCGTAGCTTTGCAAAAAAAAGATGAATGTAAGAATCGAAGAAGGCTGGAAGCAGGCCCTGGCGGAGCAGTGGGAAAGCCCCTATTTCGCCGAGCTGACCAAATTTGTGCGAAGCGAGTATGCCGCCGGTGCGGTCTATCCGCCTCCGGCCCGCATTTTCGCCGCCTTCGACTCCACGCCCTTCGACAAGGTCAAGGTCGTAATACTCGGTCAGGACCCCTACCACGGCGAGGGGCAGGCCAACGGCCTGTGCTTCAGTGTGGCCCCCGGCGTCCAGATGCCGCCGTCGCTGGTCAATATATTCAAGGAGATAGTGGCCGATACCGGCGCCTCGGAGGCCGACATCCCCGCCGACGGCGACCTGAGCTACCTTGCCTGCCAGGGCGTGCTGCTGCTCAACACGACCCTCACCGTCGCCGCCCATCGGCCCGCCTCTCATCAGGGCCGCGGCTGGGAGATTTTCACCGATGCCGCCATCCGCGCCCTCAACCAGCACCGCAGCGGCATCGTTTACATGCTCTGGGGCGCTCCCGCCGGACGCAAGGCCGGCATGATCGACAGCAGCAGGAACCTGGTGCTCACCTCGCCGCATCCGTCGCCGCTGAGCGCCTACCGCGGATTCTTCGGAAACAGACACTTCACCCGGGCCAACAGCTACCTTGAGAGCCAGGGAAAAACACCTATCCAATGGCTGCCTTCAAAAGACTGACTGTCATGGCCATGCTGGCTTCGGCCCTGACGGCTCCGGCCGTGGAGGACACCATGACCGGCATCTTCAGCGAGCGCATCCGTTCGCTGCAGGTGCATATCGACGGCGACCCCTTCGGGCTGCCGGTAGTGGTGCTCGGCGATGCCGGACGCATCCTCATCGAGTTCGACCAGCTCTCGGACGACCGCGAGTTTTTCCGCTATTCGCTCACGCACTGCAACGCCAACTGGCAGCCGTCCGGCCTGACGGAGAGCGAGTACCTCGACGGCTTCAACGAGGGCGTAATCGAGGACTATGCCTTCTCGGAGGCCACGACGGTACACTACGTCCACTATTCGCTCACGATTCCGAACGAGCAGATGATGCCGACCATTTCAGGCAACTATCTGCTTAAGATATACCCGGAGAGCAATCCGGATTCGACCTATCTGCAGTGCCGCTTCATGGTCAGCGAGCAGACGGCGCCCGTGAGCGTCGACGTGACTGACCAGACCGACGTCGACTACCGTAAGTCGCACCAGCAGGTGAGCGTCGCCGTCGAT
>USGZ01000286.1 GCA_900554265.1 uncultured Porphyromonadaceae bacterium | reverse complement strand
GGCCGTCGAAACCGTGCCCGAATACAAGTGGCACATCTACATCGAGGACAAGACCGGCTACGAGTCCATGGGCGTCTATGCCTACGGCGACCGTGAAATCTGGGGCGCATGGCCCGGCCAGGCTCCCATCGACGTGACCACCGTCGAGGGCGTCGAGTACAAGGTCTTCGGTCACGACGAGGACAGCGGCAACTTCAACCTGATTGTCAACAACTGGAACCACAGCCTCCAGTTGCCCGACTACCCCATCGTCGGCGGCCGCGACTACTGGTTCGAGGCAACGGCAACGGCTCTGACCGAAAAGAGCTCCGGCGTCGACGCTGCAGTCGTTCCGGCCGAGGAATATCCCGTCGAGTATTTCACCCTCCAGGGCGTCCGCGTCAGTAATCCCGGCACCGGCCTCTACATCCGCCGCCAGGGCCCCGCGGTAAGCAAGATTTACATCCGCTGAAGCTTCCTCCGACTCCAACAAAAATCCCCGCGCTGCAGCGAAAGCTGCGGCGCGGGGATAATTTTTTCTCGATTAATCCCGATTAATCCTGATAAATCCCGATTAATCGGGAAAAAATCGCCCCCGAAAACCGCCCCCAACCTTAAATGCTGACCTTGAATCCGCCGAAGGCGGTAAAGCCGGGCATGCGGTAGCCGGCGTTGATGGTATAGCGGGCGTCGGTGATGTTCTCGAAGCGGGCGGTGAGCTCCAGGTTGCGGCATACCTGCCAGGCGGCGCGGATGTTGAGGGTGGCGTAGCTCTGGTGGCGGTAGTCGTCGGCGACGTACAGGCGGCTTACGCCGTTGAGGTTGGCCGAAAGGCTCAGCGTGCGTATCGGCAGCCACTCGGCGCCGAGGAAGTACTGGTGGCGCGGGGCGCCGGTAAGATTGCTCAGCGAGCTGTAGAGGAAGCTGTAGCTGCCCCAGAGGCGCAGCTCGGGCAGCACGCGCCAGTTGGCCGTGGCCTCGATGCCCTTGTTGATGAAGCGGCCCGTGTTCTCGTTGTGCATAGCGACGGTCTGAATCATGTCCCAGCCGCGGGCGTAGTAGCCCGTGAGCGAGAGCTCGGCGCTGCCGATGGCCTTGGAGACGCTGATTTCGTAGTTCATCATGCGCTCCGGCTCCAGGTCGGGATTCGCCGGCTTGTAGAGGTAGAGCTCGCGGAAGCTCGGGTTGCGGTAGCCCATGGCGGCGGAGAGCTTGACCGTATAGGCTTTGGGCAGGTTGAAGGCTATGCCGCCCTGGGGAACGGCGTGGCTGCCGAAGGTGTCGCTGAAGCTGCCGCGGATGCCGGCGGAGATGGTCATCAGCTCGTTGAAGAGCCCCTGCGAGAGAGTCGCATAGGGCGAGTATTCGGTGATGGAGGTGCGCTCCAGGGTCGTGATGGAGCCGGGCTTGTGGGCGCTGCCGCCGCTCATGGGGATGCGGCCGCTGTAGCGGTCGAAATCGAAGCCCACGGTAGCCGAGGCCGCGGTCCAGAGGTTGAAGTTCTGGTAGACGAGCACACCGATGCGGTCGTCGGTGCTGTGGAAGTGGCGCGGGTCGTCGATAAAGTGGTTGCCGTAGCTGTAATAGACGCGGGCCACGCCGTTGGTCGAGTCGTAATGATTGCTGACGGCCACGGAAGCCTCGCCACGGATTACGTCCTGCTTATATATATCGGTGCTTTCGGGATTGCTCAGGCGCGGATAGATGGGGTCCTGGGCGTTGAAGTTCACGAATGTATAATCGGCATAGGCCTTCCAGCGGTCGGAGAAATCGTAGCCGGCCTTGGCGTAGGCCGAAACCTGCTCGAAGTCGAAGCGGCGCACGGTGCCGTCGGTGCGGTCGTAGCCCGCGGTGGCCAGGGCCCAGAACTTGCCCTTGCGCCAGTTGGCCGTAAGAGTGTTCATCCAGGTATTGCGGCTGCCGTACTCGCTGGCGATGCTGCCGGCGAATCCCTCGCGGCGCACGCCCTTTGTTACGATATTGACAACTCCGGCCAGGGCGTTCGAGCCGTAGAGCACCGAGCCGGGGCCGCGGAGCACCTCGACGCGCTCCACCGACTCCTTTGTATAATAGTCGCCGATATGATGCGAGTATAGGCCGGCGAACTGTGGCTGGCCGTCGACCATCATCAGCACAGAGCCGGCACGCGAGCCGCCGACGCCGCGCAGGCGGATCTGGCCGGAGCCGCCATTGCTGACGCCGTAGCCCAGGATGTTGCGCCCGGTCACGAAGAAGCTCGGCACGCGGCCCTCGAGGATGTCGAGCACGCGGTCGCTGCCGGCGCTCTCGAGCTCGGCGCTGCCTACGACGCTCACGCTATAGGGAAGATAACGGCCGTCGACGGCGCGGTTGGTACCGGTTACGACCACCTCGGAAAGTTCGTTGACGGCCAATGAGTCAGGCACTGATGAAGCTCGCGCTCCTGCGGCGGCAGCGATGAAAACGAGGACCATAAGAATATTTTTCAGCATAGTCTACTTGAATTGTTGAAATGTGAGAATGCAAAGATAGCCGTTTTTTCAACGGCTAACCTTGCACAAATTTCGGATTTTGCTACCCATAACCACGCTATCGCGCTCAGCGGACGCGGCGCGTGGCGTCAAGAATCATAGGCAGCGGCGCCTTCATATGGATTTTGCCCTCGGGGATGGCGTTCATGGCCGCGACGGCCTCCGGAAGCTCGCGGTAGCTGCCGATGAGCACGAAGTAGTACGGCTCGGCTGTCTGCACCACGAAGGCGGCGGGG
>USGZ01000285.1 GCA_900554265.1 uncultured Porphyromonadaceae bacterium | reverse complement strand
GGGCTGCGCGGTTACGGCGCCTGACGCCGGATTATTCGAGGGAGTGGATTACCAGCCCGGAGCGGAGTTTGGGCTCGAACCAGGTGGTTTTCGGGGGCATGATGTTGCCGGTGTCGGCGATGTTCATCAGCTGCTCCATGGTCACGGGGTAGAGGGCCAGGGCGAAGGCCATCTCGCCGGAGTCCACGCGGCGCCTGAGTTCCTCCAGACCGCGGATGCCGCCGACAAAGTCGATGCGCTTGTCGCTGCGCAGGTCGGTGATGCCGATGAGGTCGCGCAGAATCAGGTCCGAGGAAACGGTCACGTCCAGCTGGCCGATGGGGTCGGAGTCGTCGTAGGTGCCTTCACGGGACGTAAGGGAGTACCAGTGGCCTTCGAGGTAGAGCGAGAAGTTGTGCAGGCGCGCGGGACGGTAGATTTCGGTGCCCATGTCCTCGACGATGAAGTTCTTCTCCAGTTTCTCGAGGAATTCGGCGGGCGACATGCCGTTGAGGTCGCGGACAACGCGGTTGTAGTCGATAATCTTGAGGTGCGAAGCCGGGAAGGCCACGGCCAGGAAGTAGTTGTACTCCTCGTCGCCGCGGTGGCCGGGGTTCTGCTTTGCCTTTTCCGCTCCTACGAGGGCTGCGGCGGCGCTGCGGTGATGGCCGTCGGCGATGTAGAGATAGGGTATCTTGGCGAACTCGGCGGTGATGGCGGCGATGGTGGCATCGTCGTCGATTACCCAGAAGGTATGGCCGAAGCCGTCGGCAGCCGTGAAGTCGTACTCGGGCTTGCCGGCGGCGACCTTGCGGATTATCTCCTCGAGGACCTTGTTGTCCGGGAAGGCGAAGAATACCGGCTCGATGTTGGCGTTGTTGACGCGCACGTGCTTCATGCGGTCCTCCTCCTTGTCGCGGCGGGTGAGCTCGTGCTTCTTGATGCGGCCCTCCATGTAGTCGTCGACGTTGGCGGCCACGACGATGCCGTACTGGGTGCGGCCGTCCATTGTCTGGGCGTATATATAATAGTGGTCCTTGCTGTCCTGGACCAGCCAGCCTTTCTTTCGGAACATGTCGAAGTTCTCGCGGGCCTTGCCGTAGACGCGCGGGTCGTGCTCGTCGGTGCCGGGTCCGAAGTCGATTTCCGGCTTGATGATATGATAGAGCGACCTGGGGTTGCCCTCGGCCTCGCGGCGCGCCTCATCGCTGTTGAGCACGTCGTAGGGGCGCGAAGCCACCTCGGTGACAAATTCTTTTGGCGGACGGATGCCGCGGAAGGGTTTTACAATGGCCATAGATGTGTTTTAGGTATGTGTGGATATGAGTAGTTACGTTTACCCGGCGATGATTGTTTCCTCGCGGTCAGGGCCGACGGAGATTATGGTCACGGGTACGCCGATTTCCTCCTCGATGAAGCGGACGTAGTCGCGGAAGGCCTTGGGCAGGTCCTCGGCGCGGCGGATTCCGCGCAGTTCGGTCATCCAGCCGGGGAACTCGCGGTAAAGAGGCTCTGCGGTGCCGCTGCCGTCGGCCTCGTCGCCGATGGAGTAGGGGAAGTCGCGCGTAACGGTGCCGTCGGGCAGCTGGTAGGCGGTGGCGGCCTTTATGGTGGCGAAGCTGTCCAGCACGTCGCTCTTCATCATTATGAGGTCCGTCACGCCGTTGATCATCACGGCATAGCGCAGGGCCACCAGGTCCAGCCAGCCGCAGCGGCGCTCGCGGCCGGTCACGGCTCCGTACTCGTGGCCGATGTTGCGGATGGTCCTGCCGGTCTCGTCGAAGAGCTCGGTAGGGAAGGGCCCGCTGCCTACGCGCGTGCAGTAGGCCTTGAAGATGCCGTAGACGCGGCCGATGCGGCCCGGAGCGAGGCCCAGGCCGGTGCAGGCGCCGGCGGCGACGGTGTTGCTCGACGTCACGAAGGGGTAGGAGCCGAAGTCTACGTCCAGCATCGTGCCCTGTGCGCCCTCGCAGAGGACTTTGCCGCCTTCGGCGAGAGTGCGGTTGACAAGGTGCTCGGAGTCGACCAGATCGAAACTGCGCAGGTAGTCGATGGCGTCGAACCATTCCTGCTCGGCCGTGACGAATGCCTCGGTACCTTCGGCGGGAGCGCCGAGCTGCTCGAGCAGCTCCAGGTGGGCCTGGCGCAGGGCCTTGTATTTTTCGATGAAAGCGCTGTCCTCGATGTCGCCTACGCGCAGGCCGCGGCGCGATACCTTGTCCGTATATGTCGGTCCGATGCCCTTGCCTGTGGTGCCGATTTTCGACGAACCCTTGCGGCGCTCGCTTGCGGCGTCGAGCAGGCGGTGGGTAGGCAGGATGAGATGGGCCTTGCGGGAGATGCGGAGGATGCCGTGGAGGTCGACGCCGTCGGCTTCGAGGGCCTCGGCCTCGCCGCGGAACAGGACAGGGTCGAGAACGACGCCGTTGCCGATGACGTTGACGGCGCTGCCGCCTCCGGCGAACACTCCGGAGGGTATCGAGCGCAGAACATGTTTATGGCCGTCGAACTCGAGGGTATGGCCGGCATTGGGACCGCCCTGGAAGCGGGCTACCATGTTGTACTCCGGAGCGAGAACGTCCACGATTTTACCTTTTCCTTCGTCGCCCCACTGGAGGCCAAGCAGTAAATCGGCTTTCATAGCTTTTTGTGCGTAGAAATTTTGTTTAGATGTGATTGTCGGGATTTTTCCTTTTCGGCCTTGCGTCGGGCACGGGAGCACGCCGAGCAGATGCCGTAGACCGTCAGCGAGG
>USGZ01000284.1 GCA_900554265.1 uncultured Porphyromonadaceae bacterium | reverse complement strand
TCGATGCCTACATAGAAGAAGATGCCTACGACGCCGAGGACGAGGTGACGGAAGCTCCAGGCGCTGTGCGCGGATTTGGTCTTGGCTTTGCTCTTGCCCATGTGCGGCTCCGGGATAGCCACGAAGGAGATTACCAGGAAGGCAAGCACGAAGACGCCGATGGCGACCCACAGAAGCGGTGCCACGTCGGCCACAGTGGTCTTCTTGGTGATCACGCCTACCAGTGCGCCGACTGCGAAGGGGGTGCAGGTGCCGGCCAGGGAGTTAAGCGTGCCGCCGGCCTGCACGAGCTGGTTGCCAGTGTTACCGCCCCCGCCCAGGAGGTTGAGCATCGGGTTGACTACCGTGTTGAGCATGCACACGCAGAAGCCGCAGATGAACGCGCCCAGGAGGTAGATCAGGAAGTTGAGCGTAACGGGCTGGGCCTTGACGGTGAACACTGCGGTCTCGGCGCCGTAGACGCCCGAGAGCCACTGCAGGAAAAGGCCGGCGATGCCGACGATCATGGCCATGAGGGCCGTCTTCTTATAGCCGTATTTTACCAGCATGGCGCCGGCGGGTATGCCCATGAACAGGTATGCCGCGAAGTTCATCAGGTTGCCCAGCATGCCGGACCATTCGTAAGTTCCTTTCCAGATTGTGCCGATAGGTGCGGCGAGGTTGGTCACAAAAGAAATCATGGCGAACAGGAAGAACATTGCCACTATGGCAACCCACTTTCCTCCGCCGGCTTTTTCAGCCACTGCTACGTCTTTCATTGGTTTTAAAGTATTTTGATAATGATTGTTTTGGTCTAAATCGGTTGAGGGAGAATATTCAAGGCCGAGGTGCGCGTACACTTCTGTGCAAAATTACTCAAAAGCATCCATTCAAGCAAAAAAATTTGCTAACTTTGTTGCTGTGAAACACTTCGCCCTATTGGTCGCGCTGATTGCGCTTTTGAATTCATGCGTCGCCGACGATGCCCTGCCGCGCGTCGACGCGGCCCTTCGCGGCGCCGATGCCGCCGCCGTCCGCGCCATGGACGCCGCGGATTCATGCGCCCGGGTCGCCCGCGCGCTTCCGGAGCCCGGGCGGCGCTTCGACGGGCTGCTGGATGCCGCGGGCATGTACGCCTCGCTGGACCTGGAGAAATCCCTGCAGTATATCCGCGAGGCCGAAGTCCTTGCCGCCGAGACCGACTGCGGCCCGGACGCCACCACAATCGCCCGCCTGCGCCTGGCTTCGCTGTATAACTCCCAGGCCGCCATGGTCAAGGACGCGGCGGATATCTTTGCGTCCCTGGACCCTGCGCGGATGGGCGACCGGGCGCGCCGACAGTACTACATCCTCGGTGTGCAGCTCAACCGTTCCCTTGCCGAGAGCGCCTTCGACCCGACCCTGAGCCAGCGCTACCGCCGTCTGGCTTCGGCCTACCGCGACTCGGTAGTGGGCTTCGGCGGCGGAAGCGCCATAATCGCCGCCAATCGCCTTGCCGAGAACGGCCGTCTTGAGGAAGCCACGCGCACACTGCTGGCCGAACTGCCTGACTCGGCCTCCTACGAGCGCCGGTACGGCCCCATATACCATATTCTCGCCGGAATCTACCGCCGACGCGGTATGCACGCGGAGGAACTCGACGCCCTGGCCGCCGCATCAGTATGCGACCTTCGCGCCGGCGTCCGCGATTACCGCGCCCTGCCGGAACTGGCTCTGGCGCTCCTGGCCGAGGGCGACGTGAGCCGCGCCCATACATATATCCACCGCAGCGCCCTCGATGCCGCCGCCTGCCATGCCTCGAAGCGCCAGTCGGAAATCGGCGCAGCCATGCAGGCCATCGACGCCGCCTACGCCCAGCACCAGAGCCGCAGCACGCACACCTGGGCCCTCGTAGGCATCGCCGCAATAATCTTCGCGGCAGCTATCGGATGGTCGCTGCTGCTTCTGCGCCGCCGCAACCGCCGCCTGCGCGAGAGCACCATGCGCCTTATCGAGGCTCGGGCGGAGCTGGAACGCACCAACGCCTCCGTAAGCGCCCTGAACGACAGCCTGCGCCAGGAGAGCCGCGCCAAGGAGATGTATATCCGCGCGTGCATGGAGCTGTGCCTGAGTTACCTCAGGAAGATGGAGAGCTACCGCGCCGAGCTGGGCAAAATCGCCGCGCAGGCGGACTGGGGAAGACTCACGCGTACCATCAGCTCCTCGCGCTACGTCAACCGCGAGGTCGAGCAGTTCTTCCGCGAGTTCGACAGCGCCTTCCTCCAGCTCTACCCGGACTTCATCGGCCGCATCAACTCCCTGCTGCGCCCCGGGGAGCGCTACGCTCCGACCGACACCCTTACCACGGAGTTGCGCATCTACGCCCTGCTGCGCCTCGGCGTCCGCAACAGCGGCGAAATAGCCCGCTTCCTGCGCTGCTCCGAATCGACCGTATACAATTACCGCACCCAGATGCGCAACCGCGCCCTGGACCGCACCGCTTTCGAGGCCGATTTCCTGGCCGGAGCGCTTGATTAGCCTCTACATTTAGCGCGGCCCCGAGTAAGCATAATTTGTTAAAGCGCAGAGATTTATCTCTGAAAATAATCTACATTTGCCCTTTGAGACCCTCGGAAAGCTTCCGGAGAGACTTTAACTTTGCACCAGCATGTTAAAATCTCTCATATCATGAAACAGATCAAACGGACTTTCTTAGCCCTGGCCGCAACAGTACTGCTCGGCGCCTCGACGGCATCGGCAGGCATCGGCCTCTCGC
>USGZ01000283.1 GCA_900554265.1 uncultured Porphyromonadaceae bacterium | reverse complement strand
ACGCTCTTCCGATGGATCAACACCCTGATAGTAATCCCGGTATTCAACTTCCTGGGCAGCTATATCGCCAGCTACGGCATCATCATCCTGCTTCTGACCATCTTCATCAAGCTCATCATCTTCCCCTTCACCTTCAAGAGCTACCAGAGCCAGGCCAAGATGCGCGTGCTCGCTCCCGAAGTGGCCAAAATCAACGAGAAATATCCCGACCAGGCCGATGCCCTGAAGAAACAGCAGGAAACCATGGCCCTCTACAGCAAGGCCGGCGCCAGTCCCTTCTCGGGCTGCCTGCCGATGCTTCTGCAGATGCCGGTGCTGATCGCCATGTTCTCCTTCTTCCCCTCGGCAATCGAGCTTCGCGGCCAGTCCTTCCTCTGGGCCCACGACCTCTCTGCTCCCGACACCATCTTCACGCTGCCCTTCTCGATACCCTTCTACGGCAACCAGGTTTCGCTGTTCTGCCTCCTGATGACGATTGTGAACATCATCTACATGAAGGTGTCGATGGCCAGCCAGCCCGGCGGCGCGAGCATGCCCGGCATGAAAGTGATGATGTACTTCATGCCCGTGATGTTCCTGTTCATCTTCAACGACTACGCCTCGGGCCTGAGCTACTACTACTTCCTGTCGCTTCTGATCACCATCGTCCAGACCTGGGCCTTCCGCCAGTTCACCAACGAGGACAAGCTTCGCGCCCAGATGGCCGAGAACGCCAAGAAGCCGCGCAAGAAGAGCGGTTGGATGGCACGCCTCGAAGAAGCCTCCAAGCAGGCACAGGCCGCCCAGCGCGCCCAGCAGCGCCGCCGCAAGTAAGGCAAGCGAACAAACCGCAATCGATATAGTAATCCCGGCAGAAATGTCGGGATTTCTTTTTTCGCGATTAATCCTGTTTATTCCCGATTAATCTCGATAAATCCCGATTAATCCTGATTAATCTCGATTTCGCCAAAGAATCCCGATTATTCCCGATAAATCCAGATTAATCGAGATTCACTTGATTATACAGTTCGCCGTTTCAGTTTTTTATCGTATCTTTGTCAAATAAAACAACTACGAATTCCAATACCTTGAATTTATGCGAAAAATTTTACTCGGCCTGCTTATGCTCGCGCCGGTCGTCGCCACGGCAGAGACCGTGACGCTCGGCGGCACGGACTACGAAGTGAAAACGCTCATCGACCGCGAAATCGGTCCCGGCATCCGCCATACGCGTTTCCGTCTTCCGGACTTTCCCCTGAACATCAACGTTCTGCGTGTGGACCTCAACAATCCTTACAACAGCCTCGAGACAACCGTGCCCAACGAATCCGCCAAAGGCACGGAGACACTCGTACATGCTGCCGAACGCCAGAGCTACGCCGGCCACCGCGCCCTCGCCGGAGCCAACGCCAATTTCTGGGTGGTATCGAGCCAGCCTGAGGCTGCGGTCTACAACAGCACTACGCGCAACGCCAGCGTGCGCAACGGCGCCATCGTGACCGAGAGCAACCAGCACCGCGACCAGTGGGACGGCGGAACGATGCGCACCGGCGTGGTAGGCATCGGCTCGGACAAGACCGCCTATGTAGACTACTGTACCTCCTACATCCATGCCACCAGCGCCAAGTTCGGTACCCTCGAGATACATCAGAGCAATAAGGGCGTCCACGACGACGAACTCTGCATGTACAACCACTTCTACGGCCCGACCCGCGAGTTCCAGCCCCTTAAGATCGAGGGCGGCAAGTACCAGCTCGCCGCCGGCGGCGACGCCACCGAAGTAATTCTTGACTTCAGCGAAGGCGCAAAGTGGGAAGCCAACACCGATATTCCCCTTACTGTAAAGGAAATCCGCCTCAATGCCGGCAAAGGCAAGCTCGGCGAGCATGACCTGGCCCTTGTAGGCCGCGGCGAGAACGCAGGCAAGCTGGCCCAGCTTGCCGTCGGCGATGTGGTTACCCTTTCCTACGGCTGGATCTACAATCCCGGAAGCGCGGCCGAAGCCCGTCCGAAAATAACCAACGCCGTAGGCGGCAACGCCATGGTAATGGTCGGAGGGCAGCTGACGGACCACAACGATAACGAACAGTACAACAGCCAGGTCTACTCCCGCACCGGCTACGGCTGTTCGCAGGACGGCAAGATGCTCTATATCATCGTTATCGACAAAGCCACCGACCCGGTCTACGGCACCTCGAACGGCTGCAACACTGCCAAGATGTGCGAATTCGCCCGCTGGCTCGGCTGCTACAACATGAGCAACTTCGACGCCGGAGGCTCCGCCCAGATGTTCGTCAACGGCAAAGTCGAGAACCGCACCACCGAAGGCACGCCCCGCGCCCTGGGCAACGGCATGCTCGTATATTCGACCGCTCCCGAGGACGCCGACGACTACAACACCATCACCCGCCTCGAATTCGACGACGTAGTCCTGCAGTCGCCAGTCTACGCCTCCTTCTCGCCGCGTATGCTGGCCTATAACCGCTATGGCGCCGTAGTCGACGACAACTTCACCGACTTCACCCTCAGCTGCCCCGCCGAACTGGGCACATGCAGCGGCAACACGTTCTTCGCAGGCGGCCAGGGAGCTTCCGGCGACCTTACCGCAAGCTACGGCAGCGTATCCGTCAGCAAGCACATCGACATTGTCAGCGCAGAACTCAGCCTCCGCATCAAGCAGCTGCTCATCGACGGCAAGCGCGAATATCCCGTAGAGGTCATCAGCCATATCGGCGATACCGAGTTCGGCTACGACC
>USGZ01000282.1 GCA_900554265.1 uncultured Porphyromonadaceae bacterium | reverse complement strand
CCGGGCGCCTCGGCGTACTGGACGCCTCCGAGATTCCCCCTACGTTCGGCATGGACCCTTCCTGGGTAATCGGCCTCATCGCCGGCGGCGACACCGCCCTGCGTAACCCCGTAGAGAACGCCGAGGACGATACCGCCCAGGGTTGGAAAGACCTTCAGGCTTTCAACATCAACGACAAGGACACCGTAGTCGGCATCGCCGCCTCCGGAACGACTCCTTATGTAATCGGCGCCCTGAAGACCTGTCGCGAGCACGGCATCCTCACCGCCGCCATCACCTCCAACCCCGACGCCCCCGTCAGCGAGGCCGCCGACATAGCAATCGAGATGATTGTAGGTCCGGAGTACGTCACCGGCTCCTCCCGCATGAAGAGCGGTACGGGCCAGAAGATGATCTGCAACATGATCACCACCGCCACGATGATCAAGATGGGCCGCGTAAAGGGCAACAAGATGGTCAACATGCAGCTCAGCAACGCCAAGCTCGTCGACCGCGGCACCCGCATGATAGTCGAGGAACTCGGCCTGCCCTACGACGACGCCAAGCGCCAGCTGCTGATGCACGGCTCGGTAAAGAAAGCCGTCGACGCCTACCGCGGCATAGACTCGGAGGAATGATGAAAGCGCTGATACTCGCGGCCGTCGGCGCCGCCCTCTGAGCGGCCTCCTGCGCCGCGCAGGCTCCCGCCGCCGCTCCCGCACCGGCGCAGCCCAAGTACACGGAACTGTACTACCAGCGCGCAAGCCTCTTCGACGAGCTCGGCGTCGACAGCACCGCCATCGTATTCCTCGGCAACAGCCTTACCCACGGCTGCGAATGGCATGAGTTGCTTAAGAATCCAAACGTAGTCAACCGCGGCATCAACGGCGATATCGCCGAGGGCATCGACGAGCGCCTGAGCAGCATCACCGCCGGCCATCCCGCCAAGATTTTCCTGCTCTCGGGCGCCAACGACGTGAGCCACGACCTCACCGCCGACTCTATCGCCACCGCCATCGAGGCCCTGGTGACGCGCATCCAGGCCGAAACGCCCGATACCAAGCTCTACCTCCAGAGCATGCTGCCAATCAACAACAGCTTCGGACGCTACCGCAAGATGGCCGGCAAGGAGCAGGTCATCCGCGAAGTCAACGCCCTGATCGAGCCCATGGCAGCACGCAAGGGCATAACTTTCATCAACCTCTATCCTCTGTTCTGCGACGAGGAGGGCAACCTGCGCCGCGACCTCACCAACGACGGCCTCCATCTGCTCGGACCGGGCTATCTGATCTGGCGCGAGGCCGTTCTGCCCTACGTGAACGAATAGTGACCGACGAGGACCAGCAGCGGATTATCCGTCTGCGCGAACCTTCGGCCCTTGTATTGGCCGGGCCGGGATGTGGAAAGACCTACATCCTGGCCCGGCGTGTTTTCGACGCGGCCCTCAGCCAGGGCGTAAGACTGGAGGACATGCTCTGCCTGACCTTCACCAACCGCGCCGCCCGCGAGATGAAGGACCGCGTCGAGCAGTTGTTCGGACGCGTGCCCGGAGGCCTCTTCGTGGGCAATCTCCACCGCTTCTGCCTGCGCTTCCTCTTCGCCAACCGACTCATAGCTCCGGACACTTCGGTTGTCGACGACGAGGACTTCGAGACCTTCGCCGCCGAGAGCGGCATCCGCACCCGCGCCGGGGCACACGAATACTTCGCCCATGGCCTTTCCGAGCTTTTCCAGGAGGAGCGCGGCCACCTGGTCAAGCTCCACGGCCGCAGCTACAATTACTCCGACGACGACATCCTCGCCCTGGAGGAATACCGCCGTTACAAGCGCGAGAACCATCTTATCGACTACGACGACATTCTCCTGCTGGCCTACGACGCCCTTCTGGACGCCGAACCGGGCTCGCTGCGCATGACGGGCTACTCGTGGATTCAGGTCGACGAGGTCCAGGACCTCAGCCCCGTCCAGCTGGCGATTATAAAACTGATAAAATCGCAGGATGCCTCCGCCCTCTATCTCGGCGACGAGCGTCAGGCCATTTTCGGATTCACAGGCGCCGGCCGTGACGTGCTGGAGAATATCCGCCGCGACTGCCGCGGCCATATCTACCACCTTCACCGCAACTACCGCTCGCCGCGTCAGCTGGTCGACCTCTGCAACGACTTCGCCTACCGACACCTCGACATCGACCCGCAGCTGCTGCCCGTAAGCGTGCGCGGCGACGGCAGGCCCGAGTGCCTGCAGCTCTACCAGGGCCCGAAGTTCCGCCTGGTTCAGATGGCCCGCGCCCTGGCATGCCGCCGCCTGGCCGAATCGCCCGGCGAGACCTGCGCCATCCTTGTCCATACCAACTACGAGGCCGCCCAGATGTCCGAGGCCCTGGATGAAAAGGGAATAGAACATATAGTACTGACGCGCAGCGACCTTTTCCACGATGTGCCGTACAAGACGCTATGGTGTCACCTGGCCGTCGGGCAGCGGCCCGAGCGCCGCGGCGAGTGGTCGCGCCTGCTCTACCAGACCGGCGCTGCGAAGACCCTCGGAGGAGCGCGCCGCATGGTGGCGCGCATGACGGAACTCGGCATCTGTCCCGACGCGATGCTGGACATCGACAGCCCGACCGACGTCGAGCGCCTGCTCGACATCTGGAGCGACTACGGGCGCACCGTGGCCGTGCTGGATACCGAGACCACGGGCCTGGATGTGTTTACGGACGATGTAGTACAGATTTCCGCCGTGAAATACCGCGGCGGCCGTCG
>USGZ01000281.1 GCA_900554265.1 uncultured Porphyromonadaceae bacterium | reverse complement strand
CGTAGAGGTGTGTCCACTGTTCCTGGGTCAGTCCCGCGCTTTCGGAAGCAAGGGTGTCCAGGATAATCTTGATGTCGATTTCGGGGCCGTCGGCCAGGCGCAGGCTTACGTCGGCGAAGCGCAGGCCGTAGCGGGTCTCGGTGCCGTAGACGCGCTCTATGCCGACTATGTCGCCGTTGGCGATGAAGTCGAGGCCCCCGGGCTTGCGGCCGCTGAAATAGTGGTTGCGGGAAACTATCAGCAGGTCGTTGCGGCTGATTTCCTCCTCGCGGTAGAGCACCTGCGAGCGGATGGCGGCGTTGAACTCCGCGGCGCGTCGGTTCGAGCGGGTAATCACGATGGCTTCCGTAATATCTTCGGAGTAAGCTTGTTCGAGCAGCTCAGGCAAATCCTCCGGCTGCACGACGGCCACGTCCGGACACGCTCTCAGCTTCGGCACCAGAGCCGCGGCCTCCTCCTCCGTGGCCGGAGCTTCGGTGCGGCATGCCGCCATGGCCTTGCGCAGGCGAGTGGCGTTGAAGAGGATGCCCGAGTCCGAGGCCTGGCGCGCTATGGCCGTCAGCGTGGCGGCGCTGATCTTCAGGCCGAGGCTGCGGAGGACCTGAGTGTTCATTGCCGGCGAGCGTTCCGAGCCCACTGGCGGCAACTGCGCCGTGTCGCCAAGAAAAATCATCCTGCAGCCGTCGCCGGCGTAGACGTACTGCACCAGGTCGTGGAGCAGGCTGTTGCCGTGCTCGTCGGGACCTCCGATCATCGACGCCTCATCGACGATGAACAGGGCGTTGCGCTCGCGGTTCTCCGCCGGGATTCCTGCGCCGTAGTTGCCCGGCACGGCGGCACCGGGACTGTGGCGGTAGATTTTGCGGTGGATGGTAAATGCCTGATGTCCGCGCGAGTTGGCGCTGAATACTTTGGCAGCGCGGCCCGTCGGAGCAAGGAGAATGACGCGCCTCCCCAGGCTCTCGAGCGCGCCGACCAGCGCGCCCGTCAGCGAGGTCTTGCCCGTGCCGGCGTAGCCGTTGAGCACGAAGACGCGCTCACTGCCGTCGGAGCTGTCCGCCGCGACGAAGCGCGATAGTGCTTCCGCCACGGCCGCCTGCTGTCCGTTCGGAACATATGGCAGCCGCGCAAGCAAGCCTGCGAGGACCTCCTCGGCGCTCACGGCTTAATCCTCAAGGCTGTATGTGATGTACGTAACTACGCGGACGGTCTTGATCTGCGGGGTGTACTGGTCGCGGTCCTCGATGGAGAACTGGCCCTGCGAGGCGGTGTTGATGCGGCCCAGGTCGCTGCCGGAGTCCTCGGCGAATTTGTCGGCTGCCTCGCGGGCGGCGGCTGTGGCCTCCGCTATCATTTCGGGCTTGATGCTGTTGAGGCTTGTGTATTCGTAAAGGGTGCGGTAGTTGTAGTCGCCCGCGATTACGGCGACGCCCTCGCGCAGCAGCTCCGTCTGGCGGTTCATCAGTTCCTGGACTTTCTCGATCTGGCTCGACGTTACGACAACGACGTTGGTGACCATATAGCGGTAAGGCGTCTGTGTGGCGTAGCGCTCGGCGGCGTTGTCGTACACGTCAGGAGCGTTCACCGAGATTTCATCGTCGCTTATGCCGTTGGCTTTCAGAAAATTGACGATAGTCCGATTGGTGCTTTCTATTTTGGTGTAAAGGGCCGAGATGTCGTTGCCTACTTCCTTGGTGACTATGGGCCAGGTCACCTTGTTGGCCTTGACCTCTTTTTCGCACAGGCCGCGGACAGTGACCTGGCGGTCCTTGTTTACGAAATTGTCGATGCCGGCCTTCATGGCGAAGCCCATCACTATCACGCCTGCGGCCAGGATGGCCGAGCAAATAACGGCTGTTTTACCTTGCATATCTATTCGGGTTGAAAGTTATGTATATAAAGTTATGTATATATTGTATAATTGCGAATGTTGTGTGTATATATTAGACGCAGAAAGCGGGTTTATGTTTAGCCGGAGGCAAAATTAATCAAAAAAGCGCGAATTCCGGATAAAAGCCCGCGCGCTCGTTTATTTGTCCTGGCCAGGAGCTTCGGGTCCGCCTGTTGGCGGCGGGGTTCGGCGAGGGGGCGCCGCTGGCTGTGAGCCGGCGCGAAGAGGCTGCCGGCCAGCGGGCCTCCGCGGGGCTCCCCGGCGCGCTTGTGCGCGCTGCTTAGAGTCAAGGCGCTTGTTTTCAGCTTGCTATGCTCGCCTTTTGTTTCTTTTTCCTCTTTTGTTCTTCTGTCTCCAATTGTAATCGAATGTTAAAAATATGTTTTAGAACACATTTTATCGGGAAAATATTTGGAGAATCGGGAAATCGGTATTAATTTTGCACTCGCTTTCGGGGAGAAGCCCTGAGGACGACGGCGAGAGCGCCGTGCGGAATTAAAAGTTGTTAAAAGTTTGAACAAAATTTGGTCAGCTTTGTTTTTCGCCGTAACTTTGCCGAGCTGTCCGGGAATCCGGAAGTGAACGAGAACTTTGAAAATTTGACATCAAGATACGAAGTAGTACAAGAGTGAAAACGGAAGGTGCCACCCGGAGATTCCGGAGATGGCGGCCAGAAGTTCGGCTCTGTCAATTCGTCCCAAAATCTAATGAAGCAAGGTAGCCCTGGGCTGCGGGGATTCGGCGATTCGGACAGCTGCTTGTGAAAGGCAATAATTCAAAAATTCTTGCCTTGTTTGAATTTGAAAGAAGAAAAACAAGATAAGCAACAACGAAGAGTTTGATCCTGGCTCAGGATGAACGC
>USGZ01000280.1 GCA_900554265.1 uncultured Porphyromonadaceae bacterium | reverse complement strand
TCCCCCAAGCCGGCGGCCGCGCTGGCGGTATTGACGGCCTCCATGAATGCGCGGGAGGTGATGGTGGCGCCGGTGATGGCGTCGATGTCGCCGCCGTCGGCGCGGACGGCCAGCGGCCCGGTTGTGCCGACAACGTTGTGGGTCGTGCCTTCGGCCATGAACCAGCGTCCCATGTTGGCGCCCAGGCCCGGGGTCTCCGCGTGTTCGAGCACGCGGTAGCCGCGCAGGGTGCCCGCGTCGTCAAATCCTACCAGCAGTCGGATAGTGCCGCCGAATCCTTTGCCGGAGAAGGTCTCGACCGCAGTGCCCGTGCGCCGTGCGCCGGAGGTGGCGGTGTATATGGTCAGGCCGTCGGGCGTGGCACTGCGGTCGATGTTGTCGAATGCGGGAAGCACGGCTTCGAGGGCCTCGGTAAGCGCCCGTTCGCGGGCTTCGGCGATGGGTTTGTCCGTCAGCTCCTTGACGCCGGCGAGGATGGCGGCTACGGCTACGGCGAGCACCGTCAGTGTCGCCGTCATGGTTGTCATTGTTGATTTCATTGCGCGGCCTGTCGTTTAGCGCGCGGCGAGAACCGGCGAGGTTTCATGTATCTGTTGATCAGCGGAGTGGCGCCGTTCATTATCAGGATGGCGAACGACATGCCCTCGGGGTAGGAGCCCCAGCGGCGGATGCTTACGGCTATCACGCCGATAAGTAGCGCGTAGAGAATCTGGCCCCCGCGTGTCATCGGCGAGGTGGTGTAGTCCGTGGCCATGAAGATGGCGCCCAGGAGCAGGCCTCCCGTGAGGACGTCGACCTCCCATGGGAAGCCGATGAGCCAGTCGACGGCCATCACCGCGGCGACGATGCAGAGCGGAATCTCATAGCGTATCACTTTGACCGCCAAGAGGTAGGCGAAACCTATGAGCAGGGCTGCGGCGCTGACCTCGCCCATCGAGCCGCCCATATTGCCCAGGGCGGCGTCGGCCAGCGAAACGTCGGCCGGGCTGATGGCGCCGCCCTTGAGCAAGCCCAGGACGGTGGCGCCTGTTGCGCCGTCGACTCCCTCGGCACCCGGCAGCGGCCAGGTAGTCATCGCCACGGGGAAGGATATCAGCAGGAACACGCGGCCTACCAGCGCCGGGTTGAAGATGTTGCAGCCCAGGCCGCCGAAGGCCATCTTCGCTATGCCTATGGCCACGAAGGCGCCTGCTGCGACCATCCACAGCGGCAGCCCGGACGGAAGATTCAGCGCCAGCAGGACGCCGGTGACGGCGGCGGAGAAATCGCCTACCGTAGAGGGGCGGCGCAGCATCCAGCGCGTCACGGCATACTCCGTGGCCACGCAGACGGCTACCGATACGGCCAGAACCCACAGCGCGGGCAGGCGGAAGTAATATATCGAGCACGCCACCGCCGGCAGAAGAGCCACCAGCACGTGCAGCATGGTGCCGCGGACGGTACGCGAGGTGTGGATATGCGGCGAGGGCGCGAAGGTAAGTGTTTCGGAACTCATCGGGCTACTTTATGTTTTTCGAGCGTTGTTTTGCTATGCGTATGAAATCCAGAATCGGACGGTTGGCGGGGCAGACGTAGCTGCACGAGCCGCACTCGAGGCAGTCGGCCACGAGATTGTCGCGGGCGTCCTCCCACATCCGCAGGCGTCCGTAGGTGGCCAGCAGGTAAGGCTCCAGACCCATGGGGCAGGCCTCGACGCACTTGCCGCAGCGTATGCAGGCCTCGACGGGCCCGCGGCGCGATTCCCGAAGGATTGTCAGTCCGCTGAGGGCCTTTGTCAGCGGAGCGTCGAGACGCACCGCCGTGCGGCCCATCATCGGACCGCCGACAATCACCTTGGGGTGATCAGGCAGCGTGAACTCGAATTCCGACAGCGGCGTGCCGATGGCGGCGATGTAGTTGCGGCGCTGGCCGGCGGGGATGTCGCCGGTGATGGTCACCACGCGCTCGATCAGCGGCACGCCGCTGTCGATTGCCTGCCAGACGGCGAAGGCCGTGGCGACGTTGTGAACGATTACTCCTACGGCCAGCGGCAGGGCGCCGGAAGGTACGCGCCGGCCGGTAACGGCCTGGATGAGCTGCTTCTCGCCGCCCTGCGGGTAGCGCGTACGGAGCACTTCGAGGCTGATGCTCTCCAGGTTGCCGATGGCCTTGCGCAGGGCTGCGGCGGCCTCGGGCTTGTTGTCCTCGATGGCGATTACGGCATGCGGAATTTCCGCTGCCTTCATTATCAGTTCGATGCCTTCGACTATGCGGGCCGGGTAGGTGCGGGCGAGGGTGTCGTCGCACATCAGGTAAGGCTCGCACTCGCAGCAGTTTATAATGAGCGTGTCGGCCTTGCGGTCGCGCAGGGTGAGCTTGGCGGAGGTCGGGAAGGCGGCGCCGCCGAGCCCGACGATGCCGGAGGCGGAGATTTTTTCGCGCAGTTCGGCGGCGGTGAATCCTTCGCCGATGCCGCGTTCGGTCTGCCCGGGCACCATGCTCTGCCAGTAGGCCGTGCGGGCCTCGGTATCGGCCTGATGCTCTTCCTCGGTGGCTTTGATTATGATTGCCGTCGACGGCTTGCCGTTGGGCATGACCACAGGCTCTATCGCAGCGACGGTGCCGGTTATCGGGGCGTGGAGGCCGGCGGAAATGAAGGCCGGGTTGGTGGCGATTTCCTGGCCCCGGGTTACATGGTCGCCGCGCTTGACGACGGGCGTGGCCGGCGCGCCGATGTGCTGCGACAGGGGCAGCACGGCCGTCATCGGCAGCGGCTGCAGCTCAAG
>USGZ01000279.1 GCA_900554265.1 uncultured Porphyromonadaceae bacterium | reverse complement strand
CGCCGGCCACGACCGTCAGCGTGCCCAGCGGCACGGTGAAGTCCACGTTCTGCAGATTATGGCCCGACGCTCCCTTGATGGTCAGGAACTTGCCGTTGCCTACGCGCCGCTTCTCCGGAGTGGCGATGCACTCGCGGCCGTTGAGGTAGCGCGCCGTGACTGTATCCGATGCGAGCATCTGCGCCGGCGTCCCGGCGAATACCACGCGGCCGCCCTTGCGTCCGGCGCCCGGGCCGATGTCGACGATATAGTCCGCCTCGAGCATGATGTCCTTGTCGTGCTCGACGACGATAATCGAGTTTCCGGCGTCGCGCAGGCGCTTGAGAGATTCGATGAGGCGGTGGTTGTCGCGCTGGTGCAGGCCGATGGAGGGCTCGTCGAGGATGTAGAGCACGTTGACCAGTTCCGAACCCAGCTGCGTGGCCAGGCGGATACGTTGGCTCTCGCCGCCGGAGAGAGTGGCGGAGGCGCGGTTGAGCTGGAGGTAGCCCAGCCCGACGTCGACCAGGAAGCGCAGTCGCGTCGATATTTCCTTTATGATTTCCGCGGCAACCTTGCTGTCGGGGGAGTCCAGGCGCTCAAGCACCGTCGACGCCCACTGCGCCAGGGCGGCGATGTCCAGGCGCGTGAGCTGCGCGATGTTCATGCCGTCGACGAAGAAATGCAGGGCCTCGCGGTTGAGGCGGTCGCCCTTGCATTCGGGGCAGACGCAGCGGCTGATGAACTGTCCGCTCCACTTTTTGGCGCGGTAGCCGGCGTCGTCGTCCTGCTGGTTCTCTATATATTTAAGGATGCCGTCGAAGCTGCGGAAGAAGTCGAAGCCGGCCATGGTGTAGCCTTCCAGGCGCGGCACGGAGGTGGTGCCGTTGAAGATGTCGTCGACGCACTCCTCGGAGAGTTCGCCGAAGGGGGTGTCGATTGTGAAGCCGTGACTCTCGAGGATGGCGCGGATCTGCAGGAAGATGAGGCTGTCGTGATAGCGGCCAAGGGGCAGGATGGCGCCCCTGGCGATGCTCAGCTTCTCGTCCGGCACGATTTTGGCGCGGTCGACTATGTTGACGTAGCCCAGGCCCTTGCAGCGGGGGCAGGCTCCCTGCGGCGAATTGAAGGAGAAGTTGTGGGGCGCCGGGTCGTGGTAGGAGATGCCCGTCGCCGGGTCCATGAGTTCCTGGCTGTAGTAGGCCACGGTGTCGGCGTCGACGTCGTAGACCATCATCTCCTTGTCGCCCTGCTGGAGAGCCTTGCCGACGGATTCCATCAGGCGTTCGCGGTCCTTACCGTTGGCCGTAAGGCGGTCGATGACCAGCTCGACGGAGTGGTTCTTATAGCGGTCCAGGCGCATGCCGGGAGTGATTTCGCGCAGCTCGCCGTCGACGCGCACGCGCAGGTAGCCTTTCCTGGTGAGTTGCTCGAAGAGTTCCTTGTAGTGGCCCTTGCGGTTCTTGACCAGGGGCGAGAGCAGGTATATCCTGCGGCCCTGGTAGCGCTCCAGGATGAGGTCGACGATTTTCTCGTCGGTGTACTTCACCATCGGCTCGCCCGAGAGGTAGCTCACGGCGTGGCCGATACGGGCATAGAGCAGGCGCAGGAAGTCGTAGATTTCCGTGGTCGTGCCTATGGTGCTTCGGGGGTAGCGGTTGATGGTCTTCTGCTCGATGGCGATTACTGGGCATAGGCCGGAGATATGGTCGACGTCGGGTCGCTCCAGGTTGCCGAGCATGTTGCGGGCGTAGCTGGAGAAGGTCTCGATATAGCGGCGCTGGCCCTCGGCGTAGATGGTGTCGAAGGCCAGGGAGGACTTGCCGCTGCCGCTGAGGCCGGTCACGACCGTCAGGGCGTCGTGCGGTATGTCGACGTCGATGTTCTTCAGGTTGTTGACCCTGGCGCCGATTACGCTTATTCTGTTCTCGTTCATCGGCGGTCCGTCCAGTCGGGGTTGAAGGTCGTGGTTCCGGCAGTGCTGCGGTTGAGGCTGCCGGGTTCGGGAATGCGTACCTTATATGTCTTGCCGTTGCGGTTGGTGAGTTTCTTGGCGCGAATCCAGGGGTTGAGGTCGCGCAGGATAGCGTAGCTTATGCCGTGGCTGGCGGCCCATCGGGGCCAGTCCGCAACGGGGCCGCTTACAGTAACCTCGCGGAAGCGCCGGGGCTGGTAGAGCTGGTCGGGACGCAGATGGAAGCCGTAGCGCGACGGGTTCTCGAGTACCGTCTTCATGGCCATTATGCGGTATGGGTAGCGCGTGGTTTCCTCGGTCAGGTAGAGGTCGAGCGAGGTGTCCTGCCCCTGGCGGTCCAGCTCGCCGGTGATGCGGGCGTTGCCGCCGTTGTATGCGGCCATGACGGACGGCCAGTTGCCGAAGCGGCGGTATGAGCTCTTGAGGTAGCGGCAGGCCGCGGCGGTGGCTTTCTCGATGTTGTAGCGCTCGTCGACCTCGTCGTTGACTTCGAGACCGTACTCGCGGGCGGTCGAGGGTATGAACTGCCAGAACCCGGCGGCCTTGGCGGGTGAGTAGGCGCGGGGGTTGAGGCTGCTCTCCACGCAGGCGAGATAAAGCATGTCGTCCGGTACTCCGTTGTCGCGCAGGATACGCTGGAGCTCGGGGAAGAAGCGGTTGGCGCGCTTGAGAATGAGGAGCGTGGTGCCGTGGGTGTAGACTATCGAGGTGAGCTCGCGGTCGAAGGCCTCGTACATGTCGACGCGTTCCAGCGGTACGGTCTCGCCGCAGATTTTCACCGAGGCGGGCACGTCGGGAGAATAGACGTCGGAAAAGTC
>USGZ01000278.1 GCA_900554265.1 uncultured Porphyromonadaceae bacterium | reverse complement strand
GCTATCATGCGGGCCACCGCAGAGCACCACGGCCGCTACGTCGCCGGCCCTGACAGCGGACAGTGGCGCCGCAATCCGGATATCGCCGCGGCGATGGTCGAGCCGGACTCCGCTCTGGCCTTCAGCGCCCGCGCCGCCGTAGAGGCCGGATTCGCCGACGGAATAGCAACTTCCATTCCGGAGGCGCTGGCACAGATCGGAGTCGACAATCCCCGCATCGAAGTCTACGAACCTACGCTGACCGATACCATCCTCGGCTTCCTCGGCTCCGCCGGCGTACGCGCGGTGCTGATAATGTTCATCCTCGGCGGCATATACATGGAGATGCACACGCCGGGCCTTGGTTTCGCGGCGGCAGTAGCCTCCGTGGCCACGGTGCTCTATTTCCTGCCCATGTTCGCCTCGGAGTCAGTTCCGGCATGGGTAGTGCTGGTATTCATACTCGGCGTGGCGCTGATAGCGCTGGAGATATTCGTAGTGCCCGGCTTCGGCGTGACCGGGACCCTGGGCATCGCCGCAGTGGCCGTGGCCCTTATCGGGGGCCTGATGAGTTCCGACGGCGTCACGGGCTTCGACATGGGCGCCCTCGGCCAGGCCCTGATTACCCTCGGCATCGGCTCGGCGCTGGCCATCGCCCTGGTCCTCTGGCTGACATCCTCGCATGGCCCCAGGGTATTGCGCCGACATACCGAACTGATGACCGAGCTCAAGGATTCCGACGGTTTCATAGGAGTCGACATGGGACCCGCACGCTTCGTCGGGCATGAGGCAGAGACGCTGACGGACATGCGCCCGGCAGGCAAGATCGGTATCGGAGAGGACGGCAGCTTCGACGCCGTCTCTACCGGCGAGTTTATCCCCGCCGGGCGCCGGGTAAGGATTGTGAAATATGAAAACGCGCAGCTCTATGTCTGCCCCCAAGATAAGTGAACACAATGAAATTCATAGGTATAATTCCGGCCCGCTACGCCTCGTCGCGCTTCCCGGGCAAGCCCTTGGCCATGATTGGCGACAAGACAATGATTGAGCGCGTCTACACGCGCGTACGCGAGGTTCTCGGCGAGGGCAACGTGGCTGTCGCCACCGACGACAGCCGCATCTTCGACGCCGTCGAAGCCTTCGGAGGGAGAGCCGTAATGACTTCCGACAGTCACCGCAGCGGTACCGACCGCTGCCGCGAGGCCTATGCCAGACTGGGCTCCAATGCGGACGTTGTAATCAACATCCAGGGCGACGAGCCCTTCATCGCGCCCTCGCAGATTCGCGCGCTTATGGACTGCTTCGATGACCCTGACGTCGAGCTGGCCTCGCTGGCCCGGCCCTTCGACGCCTCGCGCGGATATGAGGCGCTGGAGGACCCTAACCTGGTCAAGGTAGTGATGGACAGCGACATGTACGCTCTCTACTTCAGCCGCTCCGTCGTGCCTTACGTGCGCGGCGTCGACCGCCGCAACTGGACCGGCCATGCGCCCTACTTCACCCACGTTGGGCTCTACGGCTACCGCGCCGAGGTGCTCGACGAAATCACGCGCCTTCCGCAGTCGTCGCTGGAACTGGCAGAGAGCCTGGAGCAGCTGCGCTGGCTTCAGAACGGCTACTCCATCCGCATGGCCCTGACCACCGAGCCGACCATAGGCATCGACACTCCCGCGGACCTCGAACAGGCGCTTAAGTTTCTTGCCGATGCCTGACCGCACTGTCGCGCCCGCGCTGCAGGCTCCAGGCATACTCGCCCTGCCGGCCGAAAATGTCCGCCGCCTGGCCAATGGTGTCACGCTCCACTCCTGCTACGGCGGCGAGCAGCCCGTCGGGATGCTTTCGGTGCTCTTCCGCGGAGGCTACGCCGAGATTTCACGCGCCCGGCAAGGATTGCTCTCGGCCATGCTCCTCGAAGGCGGAGGCTCGCTCTCGCCCGAGGAGGTCGCCGCGCGCCTGGACTTCAACGGCGCCATATTTTCGCCGATGATGATGCCGCATTTCACCGGCTTCAGCGTCGCCATGCTCGACAAGCGCGTGCCGGAGATTGCAGAACTGCTGTCGGAGGTGCTCTGCGCGCCGCATTTTCCCGAAAAGGAGCTGGAGAACACGAAGCTGACGACCATAAGCCGCCTGGAACTCTCGCTCAAGCGTATGCGTACGCTGTCCGGCAACGCGTTCTCGAAAATGATACTCGGACCCGAGCATCCCCTGGCACTTCAGCCCACACCCGCTGAAATCGACGCCACCACGCGCCAGGACCTGCTCGAAATCCATTCTCGGCTATACCGCGGCGGCTCCTGCCATGCCTTCCTGGCCCAACACGTCTCGCCGGAATCCGAGGCGGCCATTGTGCGCTTCCTCGAAAGCATCCCCTCCGGCGAGGGCATACCGATGGATATTCCCCCCTTCCGTAGCTGCAGGCCGCGGCGCGAGATTATCCGCCGCGAGAGCGCCCTGCAGTGCTCCATCACCACCGGCCTGCCCGCGATGCCGCGCACCGACCCCGATTACCTGCCGTTGCGCATGGCCGTGATGGCCCTCGGCGGCTACTTCGGCAGTCGCCTGATGACACGCGTACGCGAGGAAAAGGGCCTCACCTACGGCATTCATGCGGGCCTCTACGGCTATCGCACGGCATCGTACGTGGCCATCGAGGCCGAGTGTGACAATTCCTTTGTCGACGCCGTTCTCGAGGAAACCGCCCGCGAAATGCTACTGCTGCGCACCGAACCGCCCCGGGGAGAGGAACTCGAGCGTCTGCGCATGCACATGTCGACCGACGCCATCAAGACCCTCGAC
>USGZ01000277.1 GCA_900554265.1 uncultured Porphyromonadaceae bacterium | reverse complement strand
CACCTTGTAAATTGAAAAACACAGACAGCTGTAGAATCAAATTTAAAACATACAGATATGAGCCTCAACATCATTGTCCTTGCCAAGCAGGTGCCCGATACCCGCAACGTAGGCAAAGATGCCATGAAAGAGGACGGCACCATCAACCGCGCCGCTCTTCCCGCTATCTTTAATCCCGAGGACCTCAACGCCCTCGAGCAGGCCCTCCGCATCAAGGAAAGCCATCCCGGCACAACAGTGACTCTGCTCACGATGGGTCTTCCCCGCGCCGCCGAAATCGTCCGCGAAGCAATCTACCGCGGTGCCGACGGCGGCGTCGTTCTTACCGACCGTCCCTTCGGCGGTGCCGACACCCTGGCCACTTCCTACTCCCTGGCCCAGGCCGTTAAGAAATTCGGCAACTACGACATCATCCTCGGCGGCCGACAGGCCATCGACGGCGATACCGCCCAGGTCGGTCCCCAGATTGCCGAGAAACTCGGCGTTCCCCAGGTTACATATGCCGAGGACATCCTCGAAATCGGCGACGGCCACGTGGTCGTAAAGCGCCGTCTCGAGCACGGCGTCGAGACCGTCAAGGCTCCGCTGCCCTGCGTCGTTACCGTCAACGGTTCCGCAGCCGAGTGCCGCCCGCGCAACGCCAAGCGCGTAATGAAGTACAAGAACGCCGCCTCGCCTTCCGAGCTCAAGACCAAACCCGAATCCGTCGCCGCCCGCGTGCAGGCCAATCCCGAACTCCAGATTCAGGAGTGGGGCGCAGCCTTCGTCGAGGCCGACCCCGAGCAGATCGGTCTGCCCGGCTCGCCCACCAAGGTGAAGTCGATCGAAAACGTGGTGTTCACCGCCAAGGAGAGCCGCCGTCTCGACAACGACGACGCCCAGATCGAAGAACTCGTAAAGGAACTCATCGCTAACCACACCATCGGCTGATGCCCCCGGTTTTAAACAGAAAAAACTATGACAGACAATAATAATGTAATAGTCTACTGCGAATACGACGAGGGCCGCGTGGCCGACGTCAGCCTCGAACTCCTCACCAAAGGCCGCGTGCTCGCCGACCGTCTCGGCGTTAAGCTCGAGGCAGTCGTCGCAGGCGACAAGCTCGAAGGTATCGAGAAGGAAATCTTCCCCTACGGCGTCGACCTGGTCTACAAGCTCCAGGACAAGCGCATGTTCCCCTATACCTCGAACCCCCACGCAGCGCTCCTGATCAACCTTTTCAAGGAAATCAAGCCCCAGATCTGCCTGATGGGCGCAACCTGCATCGGCCGTGACCTCGGTCCCCGCGTAAGCTCCTGCCTCCACAGCGGTCTTACCGCCGACTGCACCGCCCTCGAAATCGGCGACCATACCGACGCCAAGACCGGTATCGAATACAAGGACCTCCTCTATCAGATCCGTCCCGCTTTCGGCGGCAACATCGTGGCCACCATCGTCAACCCGGACCACCGCCCCCAGATGGCAACCGTCCGCGAGGGTGTGATGAAGAAGGAAATCAAGGATCCCGCCTACAAGGGTGAGGTTGTCGACCTCGAACCGGGTAAGTACGTGAACGACACCGACTTCGTCGTAGAAATCATCGACCGCCACATCGAGAAGAGCAAGGTCAACATCAAGAACGCCTCCATCATCGTGGCCGGCGGCTACGGCGTAGGCAGCAAGGAGAACTTCCAGCTGCTCTTCGACCTGGCCGACACCCTCGGCGCAGAGGTCGGCGCAAGCCGTGCGGCAGTCGACGCAGGCTTCATCGAGCACGAGCGTCAGATCGGCCAGACCGGCGTAACAGTCCGCCCCAAGCTCTACATCGCCTGCGGCATCTCCGGTCAGATCCAGCACATCGCCGGCATGCAGGACAGCTCCATCATCATCTCCATCAACAACGACCCCAACGCTCCCATCAACACGATTGCCGACTATGTGATTACCGGCGACATGGAAGAGGTCGTGCCCAAACTCATCAAGTACTACAAGAAGAACTCCAAATAATTCGCTGACAATGGCTAACTTCTATACAGACAATCCCGATCTGCGCCACCATCTGCATCATCCGCTGATGGAGAAAATCGTGGCTCTGAAGGAAAGGAACTACACCGAAGCCGAGAAATTCGACTATGCTCCCGAGAACTTCGGGGATGCTATGGACAACTATGAGAAGGTACTCGAAATCGTCGGCGAAGTTTGCGGCAACACTATCGCTCCCAACGCCGAGGGCGTCGACCACCAGGGCGCTTCCTGCGCCGACGGCCGCGCTTTCTATGCCGACGGTACCGTCCAGAACCTCGACGTCTGCCGCAAGGCAGGCCTGATGGGCATGTCGATGCCCCGTCGCTTCGGCGGTCTCAACTTCCCCATCACCCCCTATATCATGGCCGCCGACATCGTCAGCCGCGCCGATACGGGCTTCGAGAACCTCTGGGGCCTCCAGGACTGCGCCGAGACCCTCTACGAGTTCGGCAGCGAGGAGCAGCGCGCCAAGTACATTCCCCGCGTCTGCGAGGGCGAGACCATGAGTATGGACCTCACCGAACCCGACGCCGGCTCCGACCTGCAGAGCGTAATGCTCAAGGCTACGCAGAAGGAGGACGGCTCCTGGGTACTCAACGGCGTAAAGCGCTTCATCACCAACGGCGACAGCGACATCCACCTGGTGCTCGCACGCTCCGAAGCCGGCACCAAGGACGGCCGCGGCCTCTCCATGTTCATCTACGACAAGCGCAACGGCGGCGTGACCGTACGCCGCATCGAGAACAAGATGGGCATCAAGGGCAGCCCCACCTGCGAGCTGGTATATAAGAACGCTCCCG
>USGZ01000276.1 GCA_900554265.1 uncultured Porphyromonadaceae bacterium | reverse complement strand
CGGGCGGGGATCGCGCGTGGCGCGATATCGACTTCGACGAGGCCGAGCGGAAATTCGCAGCGGCGGCGAGAAGGGCCGCGGCCTTTCGCGAGGGGAGACCGAAGCTCATGCAGGACGAGGCCAGGCGCGCTGCGATACGTGAGACTCGGCACCGCGTCTGCACCGCCCCCATTTTGAAGAGCATAAAGGAGATTCACAGGTGACGGGGAAGAATGTCTATACGATGACGGCGATGACGAGGCGAGCGTTCGTGGGCCTCGCGGTCATGGCGGCGCAGGCCGGACTCGCGGGCTGCGTGAGGAACGGGGCGCCGGACGCCGGCTCCTCCGACGGCGGCGCCGGGAAGTCGGGCGATGCCGGCACCTCGTCGCCGTTCGCGCCGCAGCAGTCCGCCCAGGCGTCCGTGGACGGCATCTCGATCGACCGCGTGACGATCGAGGAAGGCACGGGGCCGGACGGCAAGCCGTTCCGCTACATCCGGGTTGCCTATACCTTCGAGAACGTCACGGACTCGGACGCTGTCGCACCCTATACCGACATCAACGCATACCAGGACGGGATCAAGCTCGACAGGTCCTACAAGGTGCAGGACCAGCGGGCGCAGAAGCAGATCGAGCCGGGCGGGAAATTGAAGTCGTTCACGGCGTTCGCCCCCGATTCTGAGACGGTTCCGGTCACGGTCAAGGTGATGGCGCCCGGCGAGAAGGAGCCGAGGTCGGAGCGATGCTACTGCATCGTGAACCCGGGCCTGCAATAGGCCGCCCCGCTCGCACGTCCACACATATATGTATATGCGCGTCTATGCGTTTACGTACATGCGCATATGGGTAGACTCACATCGAGTAGAGACGAAACGGGAGGGGATGGTCCGCATGGCGCCGTTCATCAGTGAAAATATCGACCTGGTTCCTTGCATGGCCATGGCATTCAACGCGGCGATTGCGACCATGGGTTTTCTGAAAATGGTTGCATGGACCGAGCACGGCATGTCGTCGAGGATGTCCAGATACATCGACAGGTTCGGCAAGATGGGCATCGACCGCGAGATTTTGGAGGTCTATGCGCGATCGTATCTCGACGAGTCGCGCAACGCGCTCATCTGCTGGATCGTTGGCCTCGCCATCACTATGGCTGTGGGGATTGTCATCTGGGCCCACGACGTCGGCGTGGCAGTCCTCCTGACATCCGTGGTCGCGGCGGCGGTATCGATCAGGTGCATCGTCATGGCAGTGAGGGATGTGGCGGATATCCGCGACGTCCTGGCCGAAACCGACCTAGGCACCCCGACCGCGTGATTTGCACTGGCATCCAATCAATAGGGACAAGCAGATATTCAGAAGGGACTCGATATGGGTATGCAAAGCTATATGGCGACGGTATTTGTCGGCGAGCGTGAGATTGGCGGGCCTTTTGTAAACGGTGATTTTCGTTCAAGCCTGAACTTCGCGAGGCGAGAGCTTCGCGGATACCTGCGCCTGGCTGAGAGTATCTGACGGCAGGAAGTCATGGGTGGTCGCCGTCATGGCCTTCGTTGTGTAACCGCCCCGGCGCTTGATTTTGGCATCCTTACCGAGACGAAGGATAGCGAGACCGCCACCGTGGAGTCCAGCTTTACCGTGACGTCGGCCTACACGGCCGAGGATTTCGTATCGGATACGCGAAGCGCGTTTCTTGCCTGCGTCACCGAAGATTTCGGCGAGCAGGTCGCATCGGAGGCTGCAAGTCTCGTCGATGGTCAAATCGCGTCGATGTCGTGGTATAGGCGCTTCGAGATATGGAACGACCTCGCATCCTACGACATATGCGGCGTTGCGAACGCCGATCATCTCATCGACGGGCTCGAGGAGCTTTCCGTCGCGCTCGCCGATGGCCGCGCGTTCGACGCAAACGGTGGAAACCCCGTCTTCCATGCTTTTCACCGGGCCGAGCGGCAAAGTGGCGACAGAGAGTTACCTGTGCCTGCCAGACGTACTCATCGACATCATTGAGACAGGGGCTTCGGGCAACCGGAGCTCTTTTCTAATATGAGCCGGCACCTCCACGGTACCGGCCCAATAACGACTGCCTACATATCCCAGATCTCGCTCAGCCGCTCATCGTCCGCGGCCTCCTCCTCGAAGCGGAACTCGTAGGGGATGGCCAACCTGGTGAGCTCAAAGGCCACCTTTCTGGTCATGGCGTTCGAGATCCGCGCCGCGCGCGCATCCTCCGCGGCTAAGTCCTGCTCGCGGAAGTAGGGGAGCGGGTAGGGGTTGCCATCCGTCTCATCGACAATCTTCTCCACCAGGCACCCGACCTCGCGCTCTTGGATTTCCGCCAGATTCTCGAGGTACTTCCATGCCACGGCAGTGGCGCGGGCTCGCGGCAGGCGCGGGCTTTCCCAGTTCTTGACGGTCTTCACGTCGACGCCCGCTGCCTCCGCGACGTCGGACTGGTAGAGCCCCAGGCTCTCGCGCAGCACCTTGAAGCCCGCCTTGGTGTGGATGGTCTGCATATCCGTTCCTTTCATCTAGATTCTCTTCTCGAAGAGCCCGTGATAGACCTCATCGATCTCGTCCTGGTATTCGCACAGGAATTCGCAGCGTCCGACCACGAGTGCGACGAAAAGCTCGTCGACGGTGGCAATGCCGTAATCGTGGAACCCCGCGGGAAGGTAGAGCGTCCCGTTGTAGGGCGCAGGTCCGACCCGGTAGCAAGAGAAGTCCCCGAAGGCCGATCCCTCCACGCGGTACAGGCTGTAGTAGTCCCCGGCACGCTTCGCAGCGTCGATCGCCTCCGTGTGGCCGGCGATATGGCGGATGATCTTCCCGTCCGCACG
>USGZ01000275.1 GCA_900554265.1 uncultured Porphyromonadaceae bacterium | reverse complement strand
GCGGCGAAGATGTCCGCGACGCAGGTCCCCGGAGCGATAAGGCAGATGTCCGCGTCGCAGGTCCCTGAAAGGGACCATCATTGGGTAAGCCGCGGGATGAGTCGGACGGAGGACGACGAATCCCGCGGAAACCTGTTTTCTCTCAAATGCGTCCCTAACGGGGACGCTCTATTGACCCGATAATGTGCCTGCGAAATAGATGGTCCCCGTCAGGGACCAAGATTTGGTGGGGATGGTGTTCCGCGGGTTTCGGACTCCGTCCTCAACCCATGGCTTACACAATGAGCGTCCCCTCCGGGGACCTGCGTCGCCGCGCGTCCTTTTCGCGTCGTCTTCTCGAACTGGCGACGCCGCGGGCTTCTTCGCGTCTCCGTGGGACATGCGTCGCTGCGTTGCGGCGTCTCGCCCCGACCTCCATGCGTTTATGTGTAATTCTTTAGGGTTCAATGCCTTTATGACTTGCTTTGGTTTCTTTCGGCATTTTTTGTAACTTTGTTGCCATTATGAGGATTATCCGCTTTCTATATATATTGGTGGTGGCCGGCCTTGGGGTCGCGCCGGGTGCGCGCGGGCAGGTGAACACTGACCAGGTCATGCGCATCGGCCAGAACGCGCTCTACTTCGAGGACTATATGCTTTCCATCCAGTACTTCAACCAGGCCATCGCGGCCAAGCCCTACCTGGCGCAGCCCTACTTCCTGCGCGCGATGGCGAAGGTCAACCTGGAGGACTATATCGGCGCCGAGGCCGACGCCGGCAAGGCCATCGAACTCAACCCCTATCTGACCGACGCCTACGAGGTGCGCGGCGTGGCGCGTCAGAACCGCGGCAAGTTGCGCGGGGCCGTCGAGGACTACGACGAGGCGCTGAAGCTCCTGCCCCGCAACCGCCAGCTGCTCTTCAACAAGGCCCTGGCGGAGACGGACCTCGACGATTTCGAGGCGGCACGCGCTTCCTTCGGCGAGCTGCTGGACTACTACCCCAACTTCGCCAACGGCTACATCGGGCGCGCCCGGCTGAACCTGGAGACGGGCGACACCGTGGCGGCCACCGCCGACATCGAGCGCACCCTGGCGCTGGACAGCAACAGCGTGAACGCCTACATCCTGCGCGCGGACATCGCCATCAACGCCCACCGCGACTACGAGCGAGCCGAGAAGGACATCGACCGGGCCATCCGCCTTCAGCCGAACAGCACCGGCCTATACATCAACCGCGCCTACCTGCGCTACCACAACGACTCCTATACCGGCGCCATGGCCGACTACGACTACGCGCTGACCCTCGACCCGCTGAACACGATGGCGCTCTTCAACCGGGCGCTCCTGCTCATGGAGGTCAACGCCAACGACCTCGCGCTAAAGGATTTCGACCGCATTCTCGAACTGGAGCCCAACAATTACCGCGCCCTCTATAACCGCGCCATCATCCACCGCGCCAAGGGCAACTACGAGGGCGCGCTGGCCGACATGGACCGCGTGGCCGAGCGCTTCCCGGACTTCCCGGACGCCGTCTACTTCCGCGGCAGCGTCTATCAGGACATGGGGCGGCTGGTGCAGGCCGAGAACGAGTACAAGCGCGCGCGGCGCATGGCCGAAGTCCTCGTGCCGCCGACGCCCGAACAGGAGCAGGCCATGCGCGACGAACAGGAGGCCGAGTCGCAGCCCGCGCAGGGCTCCGACATCCCTCAGGAACTCGCCTCCGAGCGCTTCCGGACGCTGCTGACAGTTGACGACAACGCCGAAATCCAGCGCGAGTACAACAACTCCGCCATCCAGGGGCGCGTCCAGGACCACAACGTAGGCATCGAAATAGAACCGATAATGCAGCTGTCGTTCTACGCCTCGTTCTCGGAGCTGAGGCCCGGCAGCATCTTTATCCGCGAAGTCGAGGACCTTAACGCCACGCGCATGCTGCGCTTCGTGCTCAACGTGACCAACGCCGTTCCGACCATCGGCGAGGAGCGCGCCGCGCGTCACTTCGCCAACATCGAATATTACAACAGCTACCTCTCCTCGCACGAAGGCCGGCCCGTCGACTACATAGGCCGCGCGCTGGACTTCCTGACCGTCCGCGACTACGCCAACGCCGAGCAGGACGCCACCCGCGCCGCCGAACTGGCTCCGGACCTGGCCCTGGCCTACCTGGTTCGATCGCAGGCGCGCTACGGCCGCTACAGGCTGGACCGCAACCGCGTGACGCTGCAGGCGGCCAAGAACGACCTGGAGCGCGTGCTGGAACTCTCGCCGGAGATGGCCGTGGGATGGTACAACCTGGGCAACATCGACTTCGAGCTGGGCGACATCCAGGCGGCCGCCGACGCCTACACGCGGGCAATAGCAATCAAGAGCGACTTCGGCGAGGCCTACTTCAACCGAGGCTACATGAAGCTTCAGCAGGGCTATCAGCACGGCGGCATCGAGGACCTGAGCAAGGCCGGCGAACTGGGTATCATACCCGCCTACAACCTCATCAAACGACTTACCCGCTGAGGCGGCAAAAAGAAACACGACAATGAGCGAACCCGAAATGACCGGGCGCAAGGCCTGCGCCGCACTTTTCGACCTGGACGGTGTACTGATCGACACCGAGCCGATATATACGCAGATATGGAGCGACATCGACCGCGAGTATCCTACCGGGGTCGAGGACTTCGCCCTGAAAATCAAGGGCTCCACCCTGCCCCGCATCCTCTCGGGCTATTACCCGGACCCGGCGACGGCCGCTGCCGTAGCCGGTATGCTCGCGGAGCGCGAGGAGAACATGACTTACCCTCTTTTCGACGGCGTGATGGACTTCCTGGCGCAGTTGAAGGAGGCGGGCATCCCGACGGCGATAGTG
>USGZ01000274.1 GCA_900554265.1 uncultured Porphyromonadaceae bacterium | reverse complement strand
ATCGCGGCGCCGGGACTCACGCCCAAGCTCCACGAGGACGGCAGCATCGACTTCATCTCGCCGCAGATCTACTGGTTCTCCTATCCGTCGTCGCACAGCTACACCTCGGCAGCCGACTATACCAAACTGTGCGAATGGTGGAGCATGGCGGCAGCCAGGTTCGGGCGCCATTTCTACTCATCCATCGCCCCCTACCGCATGAACGAGAATGAAGGCGCCTACAACAACGCCGCCCACTGGAAGGACCTCTCCAACCAGATCAGCCTCGGACGCCAGCACACGGCCAACCACGCTCCCGGCGTCATAACCTACTCGGCCAAGTACATGGACGGCCCGGTGCTCAGCGGCTGGGGCGACTACCTGGAGACGAACGACTTCAAGAGCAAGAGCCTCATACCGATCGTGGACTGGAAGGAACACTCCCCGCTCCAGGCACCCGAAGTGACGCGCAGCGGCAACACCCTCAGCTGGACCGCCGTCGACCAGAGCGGCGCCACCACGCCCATCATGCGCTACACCGTCTACGCCGTTCCGGCAAACACCGACCGCGGGCACGCCTCCGAGCTTGACGGCGACGGCCTCAAGGCCCGCTATCTGCAGACGGTTGTCTACGGCGGCTCGTACACCATCCCCGAAGGCAAGCGCAGCGGCTACTGGTATGCCGTCTGCGCCTACGACGGCTACGGCTACGAATCCGAGCCCTGCCTGGTCGACTATCCGGACGATTTTCCTCCCGTACCGACCGTTGAACGCGACGAGACCGTCTATCCGCAGGCCGGCAATCTCGAAATCACCAACCTCTGGTTCCGCAACACCAACGTCGGAAACATGGCCTTCGATGCCGACGGCAAGCGCGCCCGCGGCATGATAATCATGAACGGCAAAGTCTACGTGACCCGCCGCGCCGAGGATTCCGCCGGCCCCTGCTACCTGACCGTCTACGACCTCGAGAGCGGCAACGAGCTCGGCGAGCATCTCGTCAGCGGTATTCCTGACAGCCAGGGCTACCCCTGCAACGACATAATCCGCGACAACAAGGGCAACGTATACCTGACCAACATATCGCTGAACATCAGCTCGACTCCCCTGAACCTGTACAAGGTCGATCTGGAGAGTTTCTCGGCCACGCTCTTCGCCAGCCTGACGGCCGAGAACACCGCGACACGACGCGTCGACCACTGCGGCGTACGCGCCCTGGACAACGGCACCTTCAAAGTCTACGCCGCCCTCTCCGGCGGCACGCAGATCGTGCGCTGGAACGTGACGGCCGACGGCAGCGTCAGCTCGACAACTGTAAAGAACATCAGCACGCTCCATCCCTCGACAGCCGCCAACTTCGGCATCGCGGCGAAGGTATTCCCCGTGAGCGACGCAAATATAGTAGTCGACGGCGGCGCCACCGCCCCGGCGGAGTATAACTTCGACGGCGGCACGATGGTGAGCGGCGTTCCGGAAGGCCTGATGCCCGACGGACTGTTCAACAACGGCTTCGCCCACTTCGGCCCCGCGGAATGCTACATCGCCTATCCTTCGGCCGACCACAACGCCGACAGCGGCCACAAATTCAACATCACCCACGCCGACAGCCACGAGCTGGCCGGCCACAGCCTGCTCTGGCAGATTCCTGCAATCGATATGGGCAAAGTCAACTCGAGCACCATGTCGGCTCCTGTCGACGCCGTGACCGAGGGCACCGGCAATGCCTGGACCAGCCACGTGGCCATCTACGTGCCCGGCAACGGTCTTGCAGTCTATAAAATCAGCCCTGCAGGCGGTAGCTCGGCAGTCGACGAAATCGTAGCCGAAGACATCCTCTACAGTATCGCCGGCGGCAGCGTGGTATTCAGCGAGGCAGTCGAAAGCGCCGCGCTCTACGACCTTGCCGGCCGCACTTTGGCCTCGGGCAGCGACGTCCGCAGCCTGCCCCTCCCGGGGAAAGCCGGCGTCTACATCCTCCGCTACGGCGACCGCACCGCCAAGCTGATGGTCCGCTGACCGTCCTAAATATCTTTAAGGCTCTTGGAAACAAGGGCCTTTTTTTCGTAATTTTGTATAACAATTTCCAAGGTAAACGTTTTAATAGAGCCGGAGCCGCCGATACAGGGCCTCCGGCGCGATTATATCTCATCGGGTTTTCAAAAGACAAATGAAAAAATCACTGCTGTCGCTTGCCTTCGGCACCTTCGCCCTTGGCATCGTCGAGTTCGGGATGATGGGCATCCTGAACGATATCGCCGCAGACCTGCGCATAAGCGTAAGTCAGGCGGGGCATCTGATTTCCGCCTATTCCGCAGGTGTTGCCGTCGGAGCGCCGATGCTCATTTTCCTGCGCCGTCTGCCCCTGCGGAGGCTGATGCTGCTGCTGGCGGCGGTGATAGCCGTCGGCAACGCTCTTGTGGCGCTGTCGCCAAACTACGGTTGCCTGCTCGGAGCGCGCTTCATCGCCGGCCTTCCCCACGGAGCATTCTTCGGGGCGGGCGCAATAGTGTGCTCGCGCCTGGCCGACCCGGGCAAGGGTGCTTCGGCGGTCGCAGTCCTTGTTGGCGGCATGACGGTTGCGAATCTCGTAGGAGTGCCGGTTTTCACCTTCCTGTGCCACACGATGACCTGGCGCGTGCCTTTCGCGCTGGTGGCCATGGTCGGAGTGCTGACCTTCATCGCCCTACGCTCGTGGGTTCCCGTTCTGGCGCCCATGCCGGACACGGGCATCAGGGGCCAGTTCAAGTTTCTGCGCCGCCCTCAGCCCTGGCTCGTCTATGCCGGCGTGTTCTTCGGGCAGGCGAGCGTCTACTGCTGGCTGAGCTATATCTCGCCGTTCATGACGGATGTGACGGGCTTCTCCGAGGATGCCATGACGG
>USGZ01000273.1 GCA_900554265.1 uncultured Porphyromonadaceae bacterium | reverse complement strand
TGTTCTTGTTGGCGGTGATGTCGGCGGCCACGAGCACGCGTTCGGCCACTTTGCCGGTCAGTTCGGGGAACTTTGTGCGCAGGTCGACCAGGATGCAGTGGTTGTCCGTACCGCCGGACACGATCTTATAGCCCTTGTCGAGCAGAGCGTCGGCCATGGCGCGGGCGTTGGCCTTGACGAGCTTCTGGTATTCCCTGAAGGAGGGCTGGAGAGCTTCGTGGAAAGCCACGGCCTTGGCGGCGATTACGTGCTCCAGCGGGCCGCCCTGGACGCCGGGGAAGACGGCGCTGTCCAGCAGGGCCGACATCTTCTTGATTTCGCCCTTGGGAGTGGTCTTGCCCCAGGGATTGTCGAAGTCCTTACCCATCAGGATGATGCCGCCGCGCGGGCCGCGCAGGGTCTTGTGGGTGGTGGAGGTTACGATATGGGCGTAGGGCAGCGGATTTTCCAGGAGGCCTGCGGCAATCATGCCGGCGGGGTGGGCCATGTCGACCATGAAGATGGCGCCGATCTGGTCGGCCACCTTGCGCATGCGGGCGTAGTCCCACTCGCGGCTGTAGGCGCTGGCGCCGCCGATAATCAGCTTGGGACGCTCCCGCAGGCAGACTTCCTCGAAGGCGTCGTAGTCCACGCGGCCGGTGGCCTCGTCGACGTTATAGCCCAGGGCGTTGAACACCAGGCCGGAGAAGTTCACGGGGCTGCCGTGGCTGAGGTGGCCGCCGTGCGCCAGGTTGAGGCCGATGAAGGTGTCGCCGGGCTTGAGGCAGGCCATGAACACGGCCATGTTGGCCTGCGCGCCCGAGTGGGGCTGAACGTTGGCGTACTCGGCGCCGAACAGCTCCCTGACGCGCTCGCGGGCCAGTTCCTCGACCTGGTCGACCACCTGGCAGCCGCCGTAGTAGCGCTTGCCGGGATAGCCCTCGGCGTATTTGTTGGTCAGGCACGAGCCCATGGCTTTCATCACTTCGTCGCTGACATAGTTCTCGGAGGCTATCAGTTCGATACCGTCCTTCTGGCGGCGGTGTTCGGCCGCAATGAGTTCAAAAATCGCGTTGTCCATAGAAAGGATATTATCGGTTTATTTCTGTGGTTTCTTGGGCTGGGGTTTGCGGCGCACGGAGAAGCCGAAGTGGCCCAGCGGCCGCCCCTGGCAGTAGTAGTGTCCGTGCGAGTAGTTCATCAGGCCGGCCCTGGCAAGGTCGAAGCGGCCGTCGGCGTCCATGTAGCGCCCGTCGGCGAGCACGTCGACGACCTCGGCCAGGAACATGTCGTGGCTGCCCAGGGGTATGACCTGGCGCAGGCGGCACTCGATGGAAACCGGGCTTTCCTCGACCGCCGGACAGGCAACGCCGACGCCCGGCACGGGATGCAGGCCGCTGCCGGCCCACTTGTCGGTGTCGCGGCCGGACTTGACGCCGCAGTAGTCCGTGGCGCGGGCCATGGCCGCCGTCGTAAGGTTGACGGTGAACTCGCCGCGCTCGCGGATGATGCCGTAGGAGTAGCGCTCCGGGCGGATGGACACGTAGAGCATCGCCGGATTGGTGCATACGGTTCCGGTCCACGCCGCCGTCATCAGGTTGCTGTGCGCGGAATCGCCGCAGCTTACCAGCACCGCCGGAAGGGGATAGAGCAGAGTGCCCGGTTTCCAGACTTGCTTCATGGCCGGCGGGGTGTCAGAGTATCTCGGCGTCCTTGCCGTCGACGCAGCGGTTGCAGTAGCAGCAGCGCAGGGTCGTGCTGGCGCGGTCGGCAACCTCGAAGCGGGTCGCCATGGGCTCGTTGTTGGTGATGCACTTTGGATTGGGGCAGCGCACGATGCCTACGAGCGTGTCCGGCAGCCTTACCTGACGTTTCTCGACCACGTTGTAGTCGCGGATGGTGTTGACGACCGTCGACGGGGCGATGATCGCTATGCGGTTGAGGACATCCTCCGGGAATTCGACGTCGGCTACCTTGATGATGCCCTTGCGGCCAAGACGCTTGCTGGCGAGGTTGTTGCCGATGGTCACGCTGCTGTCCATATTCTCGATGCCCAGGATGCGCACGGCCTTGTAGACGGCGCCGCAGGGCAGATGGTCGATTACGGTGCCGTTCTCGAGGGCGGCCACGGCGAGTTCTTTCTTCTGCTGGTTCATTTTTCCGGAATTGGGATGTTCAACGCTCGTGTGATGATGGCCTGGCGGGCATAGACGCCGTTGCGGGCCTGCTCGAAGTAATATGCCTTGGGCGAATTGTCGACGTCCTGGGCGATTTCGTTGACGCGGGGCAGCGGGTGAAGGATGCGCAGGTTGTCTTTCGAGCCCTCGAGCATGTCCAGGCGCAGCGAGTAGCAGTTCTTGACCTTCTCGTACTCCATGGGGTCGGAGAAGCGCTCGCGCTGGACGCGGGTCATGTAGATGATGTCGCTGCGGCCTATTACCTCGGGCGAGAAATCGCGGTGAATCTCGAAGGGGATGCCGTTGGCGCGGCATAGGTCTATGTACTCCTGGGGCATGGCCAGCTCGGGAGTGCTCACGAAGATGAAGCGCGGGGAGAAGTAGCGCATCGCCATCAGGAGGCTGTGGACGGTGCGGCCGTACTTGAGGTCGCCGACCATGGTGATGGTCAGGTCGGTCAGCCGGCCCTGGGTCTTGAGGATGGAGTAGAGGTCGAGCATCGTCTGCGAAGGGTGCTGGTTGGCGCCGTCGCCGGCATTGACCACGGGGACGTCGGTGACTTCGGTGGCATATTTGGCCGCTCCCTCGAGGAAGTGGCGCATCACGATGAGGTCCACGTAGTTCGACACCATCTTGATGGTATCCTTGAGGGTCTCGCCCTTGGAGGCGCTGCTGGTGGCGGCGTCGGAAAAGCCGATTACGCGG
>USGZ01000272.1 GCA_900554265.1 uncultured Porphyromonadaceae bacterium | reverse complement strand
CCGCCATCCGCGAGCGCCGCTGGCTCTACCAGTCGCCCTCGGATATCCTCATCAAGGCCTCCAACGGCGCCAGCGACTTCGGCAACAAGTTCGGCCAGCCCCTGATCTGCGGCTCTCTGCTCACCTTCGAGCACCAGGAGAACGACCGCCTCTACGGCTACGACAAGGTAATCATGCTCGCCGGCGGCGTAGGCTTCGCCGCCAGGCGCGATGCCATCAAGGGCGAGCCCGAACCGGGCCAGACCGTGGTCCTCGCCGGCGGCGACAACTACCGCATCGGCATGGGCGGCGGCGCCGTCTCCAGCGTCGACACCGGCCGCTACGCCGGAGCCATCGAGCTCAACGCCGTCCAGCGCGCCAACCCCGAGATGCAGAAGCGCGTGGCCAACCTCATCCGCGCCCTGGCCGAGAGCAAGGAGAATCCCATCGTCAGCATCCACGACCACGGCGCCGGCGGCCACCTCAACGCCCTGAGCGAGCTTATCGAGAGCACCGGCGGCGAAATCGACATCGACGCCCTGCCCGTAGGCGACCCGACCCTGAGCGACAAGGAAATAATCGGCAACGAAAGCCAGGAGCGCATGGGCTTCGTAATCGAGGAGAAGGACCTCGACCTGGTCCGCCGCATCGCCGACCGCGAGCGCGCCCCGATGTTCACCGTAGGACGCACCACAGGCGACCATCGCCTCGTATTCCGCCGCCGCAGCGCCTCCAAGGCCGCAATCGACCTGGCCGTGGCCGACATGCTCGGCAATCCGCCCAAGACCGTTATCCGCGACCACACCGTCGCCCCGCACTTCTCGCCCGTGGTGACCCGCGAGGAGGATATTCCACAGTATATCGACGCCGTCCTCAGCCTCGAGGCCGTAGGAAGCAAGGACTGGCTGACCAACAAGGTCGACCGCAGCGTAGGCGGACGCACCGCGCAGCAGCAGTGCGCCGGCGAGCTCCAGCTCCCGCTGGCCGACTGCGGCGTCGTGGCCCTCGACTATCAGGGCAAGGCGGGCATCGCGACCTCGCTGGGCCATGCTCCGCAGGTAGCCCTGGCCGACGTGGCCGCCGGCTCGCGCATGTCGATCGCCGAGGCGCTGACCAATATCGCCGCCGCCAACCTGGCCGGCGGTCTCGACGCCGTTTCGCTGAGCGCCAACTGGATGTGGCCCTGCCGCAACGAGGGCGAGGACGCCGCGCTCTACCGCGCCGTCAGCGCCGCCAGCGACTTCGCCGTGGCCCTCGGCGTCAATATCCCGACGGGCAAGGACAGCCTCTCCATGACCCAGAAATACCACGACGGCACCAAGGTGATGGCACCCGGCACGGTAATCATCTCCGCCGCCGGCGAGGTGGCCGACGTAAAGGCTACCGTAGGCCCCGTGGCCTCGCGCCGCACCGATTCCGGCCTCTACTACATCGACTTCAGCTCCGCGCCCCTGGCCCTGGGCGGCTCGGCCCTGGCCCAGGCTCTCGGCAAGGTTGGCGACGCCGTTCCCGACGTGGCCGACGCCGCCAGGTTCCGCACCGCGTTCGCCGCCGTGCAGCAGCTCGTGGCCGACGGCCTTCTTCTTGCCGCCCACGACGTCAGCGCCGGCGGTCTGGTCACGACGCTCCTGGAAATGTGTTTCGCCAACACCGACGGCGGCCTCAACTTCTATACCGACGGCTTCAAAATGTACGGCGAGACGGACCTCGTCAAGATTCTCTTCGCCGAGAATCCCGCCATCGTCGTCCAGGTCGCCGACGAGCATAAGGACGCCGCCGAGGCCATCCTCGACAAGGCCGGCGTGAAGTATTTCCCCATCGCCGCGCCCTCCGCGGAGAACGTGCTCACCATCAGCCACGACGACCGCGCCATGTTCGTGTCCGTGCCCTCGGCGCGCCGCACCTGGGCCGCAGTCAGCGCCTCGCTGGAGCCCCTCCAGAGCAGCGCCGCCTGCGCCGAAGCCCGCTTTGCCAACCTCGGCAGGCAACCGCTGCGCGTACGCATGCCCGAAGGCTTCGAAGGCACATGGAAAGCCATGGGCCTCACGCCGGACCGCAAGGAGCGGAGCGGGGTAGTGGCCGCAATCATACGTGAGAAGGGCGTCAACGGCGACCGCGAGATGGCCAACAGCCTCTACGCCGCCGGCTTCGACGTGCGCGACGTCCATATGACCGACCTCATGAGCGGCCGCGAGACGCTCGCCGACGTGAGCATGATAGTGTTCTGCGGCGGTTTCTCCAATTCCGACGTCCTGGGTTCCGCCAAGGGCTGGGCCAGCGGCTTCCGCTGGAACGACACCGCCCGCAAGGCCCTCGAGGACTTCTACGCCCGCCCCGACACTCTCAGCCTCGGCGTTTGCAACGGCTGCCAGCTGATGATAGAGCTCAACCTCCTGGGCAAGCCCTTCGGCAGGAGCGCCGCCAGGATGAACCATAACTTCAGCGGCAAGTTCGAGAGCAGCTTCCTGAGCGTGGTGATTCCGGAGAATCCCTCGGTGATGTTCGGCCCGCTGGCCGGCACCGAAGCCGGTATCTGGGTAGCCCACGGCGAGGGCCGCTTCACCTTCGACGGCAGCCACGCCGACACCCCGCAGGCCCTGCGCTATCTCTACGACGAATATCCCGGCAACCCCAACGGCAGCCAGGAGAGCACCGCCGGCCTCTGCAGCGCCGACGGCCGCCATCTGGCCATCATGCCCCACCTCGAGCGCGCCGTCTACCCCTGGCAGTGGGCCTGGGGCGGCGACCAGGCCGGCAAGGAGACAACCATATGGCTCCAGGCCTTCGTCAACGCGCGCCGCTGGTGCGAGGCCCACGCCGCCGACGCTCCTCGCCGCAGTGGAACGTATGCCGCCAAGGCATAGCCGCCGACCCCGCCCGCAGCC
>USGZ01000271.1 GCA_900554265.1 uncultured Porphyromonadaceae bacterium | reverse complement strand
CTTTGGCCATGAAGGCCTCGTCCGCGAAGGGCGGCGGGCAGACGGCACCCATGCCGCCGGTGTTGAGGCCGGTGTCGCCGTCGCCGGCACGCTTGTAGTCCTTGGCGGGTGGCAGGATGCGGTAATTGCCTTTGCCGTCGGTGATAACGAACACGGAGCACTCGATGCCCGTGAGGAATTCCTCGATAACGACCTTGGCCGATGCACTGCCGAACTGGCCGGCGAGCATATTGCGCAGGCTTGCGACGGCGCTCTCGAGCGTCGGCTCGATGAGCACGCCCTTTCCGGCCGCGAGGCCGTCGGCCTTGAGCACGTAGGGCGCCTTGAGGGGCTTGAGGAAGGCCTCGCCCTCGGCGATATTGCCGGCGGTCACGGTGAGGTGCGCCGCCGTCGGGATGCCATGGCGAGCCATGAAGATTTTAGCGAAGTCCTTGCTGCCCTCGAGACGCGCGCCGTCGGCGCCGGGGCCGAGGATTGCCACCTTGCGCGCTCCCTCGCCGCGGGCGTCCAGGGCCTCGCGCAGCCCCTTGACCAACGGGTCCTCGGGCCCTACGACAACCAGGTCGATTTCCTTATCCTCGATTGCGCGGGCAACGGCGTCGAAATCGGTAGCCGCGAAGGGCAGGTTCTCGCCGTACTGTCCCGTGCCTCCGTTGCCGGGGGCGATATAGAGTTTCTTAAGCGCGGGGCTTTGGCTGATTTTATAGGCAAGGGCCGATTCGCGGCCGCCGCTGCCCAGGAGCAGCACATTCAGGGGCTGGATGGTTGACATATGCTAAGTGCTAAGATAAGTGCTTGGAGATGATTATTCTTTGTCGGTTTCGTCGGCGCCGTTTCTGGGCTTGCGGGTGCGCCAGGCCGGACGCAGGACAATCTGCTTGCTCTCGGGAATGCCGGGCTGGCGCCCCAGGCGGCGCAGGTCCAGCGGGCGGTGTTCGCGGCCGTCCTCGGCGGAGCGCTCGCGCGGAGCCTTGTCGCCGTCCTTGCGGTCGAAGCGGGGGCCGGCGGCCTTGTCGCGGTCGAAACGGCCCGGCTTGCCCCCGAAGGGACGGTCGGAGCCGAACTTGCCGCGGGGGCCGGCTGGGCGGTCGGATTTGCCGCGGAAGGGCTTGAGCTCTCCGCGGGTGCGGTTCTCGCGGGCAGGACGTTCGGGGCGCTCTTCCTTGATGGAGCCTCCGGCCTTGCGGAACTGGCGCTTGGAGCCCTCGAAAATCATGTACTCGCGCAGCTCGCAGTCCAGGCCGCCGTTGTTGAGGGCTATCTTGCGGCTCGGAGCCAGGCCGATTTCGGCGAAATACTCGTCGGTATAGCCGATAATCCAGGCGCTGTAGCCGATGAAGACGTGCTTGAGCACCTTGCCTATGGTGTTGTAGAGCTGGTTCATGTCGTCGGCGACGATGCGCTTGCCGTAGGGCGGATTCGTGACCAGCACGCCGGCCGGCTGCGGAGCGCTCTCCCACTTTGCCAGGGGCTTGGCCTGCAGGTCGATATAGCGCAGCACACCGGCGCTGCGGGCGTTCTCGGTGGCTATCTGGATGGCTTTGGGCGAGATGTCCGCGCCGATGATGGGCACGGTGACCTCGCGGTCGTGGCTGTCGTCGTTATAGATGGATTCGAGCAGTTCCGGGTCGAAGTCCGGCCAGTTCTCGAAGCTGAAATGGCGGCGGAACACGCCCGGCTGGATGCCGGCGGCTATAAGTGCGGCCTCGATCACGAAGGTGCCCGAGCCGCACATGGGGTCCACGAAGGGAACGTCGCCCTTCCAGCCGCTGAGCATGATGATGCCGGCGGCAAGGACCTCGTTGATGGGCGCTTCGGTCTGGCCTTTGCGGTAGCCGCGGCGGTGGAGGCTCTCGCCTGAGGAATCCAGGCTCAGTATCACTTCCTTGCCGGAGATGTGGACATTGATCATGATGTCGGCCCCGTCCAGGCGCACGCGCGGACGCTGGTCGTCGCCGAGGTGGTCGCGGAACCAGTCGACGATGCCGTCCTTTACGCGATAGGTCACGAACTGACTGTGGCGGAACTCGTCGCTGTAGGCCACGGTGTCGATGCTGAAGGTCTGGTCGACCTTCATCAGGCTTCCCCAGTCGAATTCCTTTACGCGGCTGTAGAGCTCGTCGGCGTCGCAGGCGCGGAACCTGCAGAAGGGCTTGAGGATACGCAGGGCCGTGCGGCAGCTCATGTTGGCACGGTACATCATCTCCAGGTCGCCCCGGAAGCTGACCATTCGTTTGCCTGTCTCCACATCGAGGGCGCCCAGCTGGCGCAGTTCTCCGGCAAGCACTTCCTCCAGGCCCTGGAAAGTCTTGGCCACCATTTCAAATATCGTATTCATGACTGTCGTTGTCCTTTGTCGAAATAACACCGCAAAGTTACAAAAAACCTCTCAATCTCTCCGCCTTTCCCCGCCGCGGATTTACGGTAAAACAGCGAAACGTAGGGACGCACGGTCCGTGCTCCCGCTTGTAATACGTTGATAATCAATGAATGTGCGAGCCGTGCGTCCCTACGGGTATACGCAACATTTGGGTTTGGCAACACCCACCAAATATATTTGCCGGAAAGCCGGAATTTTCGTAACTTTGCAGTCTGAAAAGCGGCGCTCGCGCGGCCGCGGTCCATAACTGACAAACCAAAAGTTATTATAAAAATGAGAAAGAATATCGTTGCCGGCAACTGGAAGATGAACACCACCGTTCCCGAAGGTGTTGCCCTGGCAAAAGAAGTGAGCGAAGCCGTCAAGGCTGCCGCTCCCAAGTGCGATGTAATCATCTGCGTACCTTTCACCCACCTGGTACCCGTGGCCGGCGTAATCGACCAGTCCGTACTCGGTCTCGGCGCCGAAAACTGCGCCGACCACA
>USGZ01000270.1 GCA_900554265.1 uncultured Porphyromonadaceae bacterium | reverse complement strand
GCATCCCTACGGGCGTGCCGCCGCATGAGCGGGCGCGGCGCCGTATGCACGGGGCGGCCGCCGCGGGAGCGGGGCGCCGAGGTAGCGGGGTGCCGTAGGCGCCCCTTTGTTGGTGGTCAGATCAGACCGATGGCGTTGAGGAAGATGAGGATGATGCCGGCGGGGGCGACGTAGCGGAGGCAGAAGATTATCACTTGCAGGAAGCGGCAGCGGACGGTGCCACCGCTGGTCATCTGGTCGGCGATGTATTTGCGATTGACTTTCCAGCCGATAAACACGGCTATCAGCAGGCCGCCGACGGGCATGACGATGTTCGAAGCCAGGTAATCGAGAAGGTTGAAGAAGGTGAGGCCGAAGATCTTGACATCCGATAGTACGCCGAAACTCAGGCTGCTGATTACGGCGAGCACCAGCACGATGAGGCAGTTGACGGTCGTGGCTTTGCGGCGGCTCATGCCTTTTTCCTCGACCAGGAAGGCTATCACGATTTCGTGCATCGAGATTGTGGAGGTCAGCGAGGCCAGGATGAGCAGGAAGAAGAACAGCGCCGACCAGAATGCGCCGAGGGGCAGGCTGTGGAAGATATTGGGAAGCACTTCGAAAACGAGCTTGGGGCCGGCGGCGACGGAGCCTCCGAAGGAGAACACGGCGGGAAAGATTATCACGGCGGCGAGGATGGCCACGGTCATATCGAGGAAAGCGGTGGTCATGGCGGTGCGCCCCAGGCGCGTCTTGCGCTTGAAGTAGGAGGCGTATGTGGTCATGGTGCCTATGCCGAGGCTTAGGGAGAAGAAGCTTTGGCCGAGAGCTGAGAGCATGGTGCTGTTGTCGACTTTGGAGAAATCGGGCTTGAAGAGGTATGCCAGGCCCTCACGCGCGCCCGGCATCATGAGCGAGTTGATGCAGAAGGCCACCAGAATCACGAAGAGCACCGGCATGAGGACGTTCGACACTTTCTCGATGCCTTTGGTGCCGCGGACGAGTATGAGATAGTTGGCCAGCAGGAAGAGCAGCAGCCATACGAGCGGGCGCCATGTGCCGGAAGTGAGAGTGTCGAAATGCTCGTGGTACATCTCGGTGCTGGACAGGTCGAGGGTGCCGAGGGCGGACTGGACGAAGTACTCGACCGTCCAGCTGGCAACGACGGCGTAGAATCCTGGGATGATGCAGGCACCGAAGATGCCGAGGTAGCCGGCGAGCCACCACTTGGACTTCGGAGCGAGCTTGCGGAAGGCGCCGAAGATATTGGAGTGGGTGCCGCGTCCGAGCATGAACTCGGCGCAGAGCACGGGGATGCCCAGCAGGAGTGTGAAGGCCAGATAACAAAGGATGAACGCGCTGCCGCCATGGTTGCCGGCCTCGTATGGAAAGCGCCATATGTTGCCCAGGCCCACCGCCGATCCTACCGTAGTGGCGAGTACGCCCATCCTGGTGGCGAACATTACGCGGGAGTTATTGTCGTTCTCCGGTTTCATATTAAAAATCCAGACTGCAAAGCTACTGATTTTTGACGGTTCGCACAAGGTGATGAGGCAAACTCAGAATATGTAACCGAAAAAAGGGCATCCATGTTTGCTGAGTTGGGAAATTTGGCTTAATTTTGTGATACATTAGGCGGCGGCTCCCGACCGCGGCCACAGACACGACAGAGACACATACAGATGAAAAAACTGATAATAGCGATATTGGCGCTGGCGTCGGCGCTCGCCGCACCGGCCGAGGAGAATATCGAGTATACGGCATACCTCGAGGGCCGCGCCTCGAGCCGCGAGTTCGCTCCCTATATGGCGGGGTCGTGGAACGCGGGTCGCACCGTCGCCGGCCGCGGAATCTGGCAGGGTGCGGGCGCCGTAAGGCCGCTCGACCTCTCGCGCCGCATCAGCTGGAGCTATGGCGCCGAGTATATCCTGGGCTACAGCAACGCCATCGGCTACGACCGCTATGCCGGTCCCGACAGCTGGTATGAGAACAGCGTGCGCCCTGCCGCCGCGCGCCTGATCCAGCTCTTCGGCGAAATCAAATACCGCCAGGTCTATCTGCTGGCGGGCATGAAGGAGCGACGCAGCCGCATCGTCGACGGCTCGCTCTCGTCGGGCGACCTGGTGCGCAGCAACAACGCGCGGCCGATTCCCGGCGCCGCCGCGGGCTTCCTGGATTTCGTCGACATTCCCTTCACCAACGGCTGGGTGCAGATCGACGGCGAAATCATGTACGGCCGCTTCACCGACTCGGGCTACCGGCGCGACCAGTTCGGCTACTACAGCTCGGTGCTTGCCCGCGACCTCTGCTATACCTACAAGCGCTGCTACTTCCGCACCAATCCGTCGCAGCCGCTGAGCGTGACCGTCGGCATGCAGACGGCAGGACAGTTCGGCGGCAACACGGCCTGGTACAGCAAGGGCAAGATGACGCGCTACGAGGACCGCGGCTTCCACCTCAAGGACCTCTGGGAGATGTTCTTCCCCCGCGAAGGCTCCGGCGAGGGCTACTACAAGGGCAACAGCCTCGGCTCCTGGGACTTCAAGGCGCGCTATAACTTCCACGACGGCTCCAGCCTGAGCGCCTACTTCCAGTGGCCCTGGGAGGACGGCTCGGGCATCGGGCGCCGCAACGGCTGGGACGGCCTCTGGGGCATCCAGTATACCTTCCCGAACAAGGGCATCGTCGAGAGCGTGGTTGTCGAATACCTTGATTTCACCAACCAGGGCGGCCCCATCCACTATACGCCATCCGACTCGCCCGGCTCTACCATTACCAGCGAGGCCAACGGCGGCGACAACTACTACAACAACGACTTCTACGGCGCCTACGCCAACTACGGCATGGCCATCGGCTCGCCCTTCCTATTAGCTCCAGTCTACAATACGGAC
>USGZ01000269.1 GCA_900554265.1 uncultured Porphyromonadaceae bacterium | reverse complement strand
CCCGCATCAGCAGCTCCACCCCCGGCAGCTCCTACGAAACCGCCACCCGCCGCCTCGCCGTAACCGCCCGCTGAAAGCCCAAAGCGCCCCGTCAAGTTATCCGGCGAGCTCGCCGGATAAAAATCCGCGCCCGAATTTTTGTCCAGGCCGCGCAGCTTCAGCTGCGCGTTGTCGGCGAGCGCCCCGCCGAGTAAAGATTGGTTTTCAGATTAGCGGAATTTTTGCTATCTTTGCGATTCATAAGAGCCGATTCGACTATTTAGGAACAAATGACACCCGCTATTGAGTGGTTGACATCGGGCGTTGAATTGCCGCGCCTTGATTATCCGAGACTTGAGCACTGGCTGACCCGAGTCGCGGAAGCGCACAACCGAATCCTCCGAAGCGCGAACTATATTTTCTGCAACGACGAAAAGATTCTGGAAGTCAACAGGCAGTTCCTCGGCCACGATTACTACACCGACATCATAACCTTCGACAACTGCACCGGCCGCCTGCTGCGGGGAGATATCTACCTGAGCCTCGACACGGTGCGCAGCAATGCCGAACTCTTCAACCAAAATCCCGACCGCGAGCTGCTTAGAGTCATCGTCCATGGCATACTCCACCTCTGCGGCATCAACGACAAAGGCCCCGGAGAACGTGAAATCATGGAAGCCCACGAGGACGCCGCCCTGAAACTCTGGGACGAGCTCGCCTCAGCCTCCTAATAACGCTTAACCTCCTGCAAGACAGTGAATTTCAATTTCGACATAATAGTCGTGGGCGCCGGACATGCCGGCTGCGAGGCCGCGCATGCCGCAGCCCGTACCGGTTCGCGCACTCTGCTGATAACCATGGACTTAGGGAAAATAGCCCAGATGAGCTGCAATCCCGCCGTCGGTGGTATCGCCAAGGGGCAGATAGTGCGAGAAATCGACGCCATGGGAGGCATGATGGGAATCGTCGCCGACCGCGCCAGCATCCAGTTCCGCATGCTCAACCGCAGCAAGGGACCGGCCATGTGGAGCCCCCGCGCCCAGGAGGACCGCAACAAGTACTCCGCCATCTGGCGCGAAATCCTCGAGAACACGCCGAACCTGAGCATGTGGCAGGGCAACGTCGACCGTCTGCTCTTCGATGCCGACGGGCGCCTCTGCGGCGTCGAGACAGCCGAAGGAGCCGGCTTCAACGCGCCGCGCGTGGTGCTCACCGCCGGCACATTCCTCAACGGCCTGATGCACATCGGGCGCCATAGCTTCCCCGGCGGCCGCATCTCCGAGCCGGCGGCCCACGGCCTGACCGAGCAACTCCGCGAACGCGGATTCGCCACCGCCCGCATGAAAACCGGCACGCCCGTGCGCCTGGACGGTCGCACCATAAAGTTCGAGCTCGCCACCATCCAGGAAGGCGACACGGACTTCCACCATTTCAGCTTCCTGCCCGAGATAAAAAGCAGCCTCCGCCAGCGCCCCTGCCATATCGTCTACACCAACGCCGAAACCTGCCGCATCCTGCGCGAAGGACTGCCCGACTCGCCCCTCTACAACGGCCAGATCCAGAGCATCGGTCCCCGCTACTGCCCCTCGATAGAGACCAAGATAGTGACCTTCGCGGACAAGACCGAACACCAGCTCTTCCTCGAGCCCGAAGGCGAGACAACGCAGGAATACTACCTTAACGGCTTCTCCTCGTCCATGCCCCTGGACATCCAGGTACGTGCCCTTAGCACCATCCCCGCCCTTGCGGAGGCCCAGCTCTACCGCGCCGGCTACGCCATCGAATACGATTTCTTCGACCCCCGTCAGCTCAAGCCTACCCTGGAAACGCGCCTCGTCCCCGGCCTCTATTTCGCCGGCCAGGTGAACGGCACCACGGGCTACGAGGAAGCCGCCGGACAGGGACTCCTCGCCGGCATCAACGCCTCCATGGCCGCACAGGGCCGCGAGGAAATAACCCTCGGCCGCGACCAGGCCTATATCGGCGTCCTTGTCGATGACCTGATCAACAAAGGCGTCGACGAACCCTACCGCATGTTCACCTCCCGCGCCGAGTACCGCATCCTCCTTCGCCAGGACGACGCCGACATGCGCCTTACACCCCTCGGATACGCCGTCGGCCTTGCCGACGAGCGCCGCTACGAACTTGCGGAAAGCAAGCGCCGCATGCGCGACGAAATAATCGCGCTGGCGCGACGACTGACCGTCCACCCTGCGCAGGTGGAAACCCTGCTCGAAGAAGCCGGCACGGCCCCGCTGCGCCAGGGCACGAAGCTCTTCGACCTTGTCCAGCGCCCGCAGCTGAACCTGACGCTTCTCGCCGGAGCCGTACCGCCGCTGCGCAAGCTCCTCGAAACGTTGCCCGACGACCGACGCGAGGAAATAACCGAGGCCGCCGAAATACTGATAAAGTACGAAGGCTACATAGCCCGCGAGCAGGCCATCGCCGACAAGCTGCACCGCCTGGAGGAAATCCGCCTGCGGCCCGATATGGACTACAACTCCCTGCAGAGCCTCTCGACCGAGGCGCGCCAGAAGCTCACAGCGCAGCGCCCCGCGAGCATCGGCGCCGCCAGCCGCATCCCCGGCGTAAGCCCCAACGACATAAACATACTGCTTCTAACATTGAACCGCTAAATTGTTCCACGTGGAACAATTTGAAGATAAGACACGAAAAATCAATAATTTAAAGTCATACGACATGGAATATATCAAAAGACACATTCGCGACGTGCAGGACTTTCCGACCAAGGGCATCCTATTCAAGGACCTGACCACGGCATTCAAGGATGCGCGGGCGCTTCACGTAATCGGCTGGGATCTTTCGCAGCTCTACCGCGACAAGGGGGTAACCAAAGTAGTGGGCATCGAGAGCCGCGGTTTCATCGGCGGTTCAATCC
>USGZ01000268.1 GCA_900554265.1 uncultured Porphyromonadaceae bacterium | reverse complement strand
CGGCTGGCCTGCTGTATGAGCGTGTCCTGGAGGGCCTGCAGGCCGGCGCGGTCGCCGCGCTTCTGCATGGCGATGATGTTGGCGCGTTGCTGCAGGGCCAGTTCGTTGAAAGCACGCTGCATCGGGCTCTGGCGCAAGTGATTCTCCATCTGTGCCAGCTCGGGCTCGGTCAGGACGGTACCCGTCACGATATAGAACTGGCTGCCGCTGCTCTGGCGCATAGGGTTGACCTGGTCGCCCTGACGGGCGGCGGCGAGGGCGCCGCGCTTGTGGAAGTGCCTGGGAAATACGATTTCGGCGTCAATCTTATAGCCGGGGCCGCCGGCGCCGAGCTGCTGGCCGGGAGCGGCGTTCTTGCTGTCGGGGTCGCCGGCCTGAATCATGAAGTCCTTGATTACGCGGTGGAAGAGGGTGCCGTCGTAGTAGTTCGTGTCGGCCAGGCGCAGGAAGTTGTCGCGGTGCTTGGGGGTGTCGCCGTAGAGGAGCACGGTAAAGGAGCCCATGTTGGTGTCGATCTTGACGCGGGCTGAGGCGGTATCGGGAGTTGTTGTCTGGGTCATGGCTGTCGATTTGTCATTTGCTGTTTGGGAAGCGCCGTTGCCTTTGCCGGCGCAGGCGCAGAGCGCCAGCAGGGCGGCGCAGCAGAATGTGAAGATATTGCGGAATTTCATATTCTCAAAGCGGAGAGGAGGGGCACAGGCGCTTGTAGAGGCGGCGGAAGTTGTCGTCGCTGGCGCAGAGTTCCTCGGCGCGCGCGGTGTAGTCCTCGCCGTAGAGGCCGGTGATGAGGTCGGGCAGGTAGGCGTGTTCGCGGTCCTTGTCGATGGCGGCGGCCACGAGGCGGCGCACTGCCGGAGCGTAGCCCTCGGCGTCGATGGCGTTGAGGTAGCGGGCCGCCGAGGCCAGGAACTGGCCCGTGAGGTCTACGGTGCTCATGTTGTCAATCAGCAGGTCGATGTCGGCGGGCTCGCATTCGCCGATATGGTTGGCGAGGTATTCGTAGGTCAGAAGCCCGTCGGCATCCTGGCGCAGCTTTTTTATTTCGTCGGGTGTCATAGTCGAGTGTTTGATTACCGCAAAGGTAACAAGAAATCCTCAAACGCGCAAACGCAAAAACGGCCGCCCCAGCGGGAGCGGCCGTTCGTATGGTTATAGGGTCGGATTAGCGGCGGATCAGGACTTTCTGAACCTTGTTGCCCTGCTTAACGATGTAGAGACCGTTCTCGGGGTTCTCTACCTGTACGCCCTGCAGGTTGTAGTAGGTAACCTTGCTGTTTTCGGAATCGCTTACGACTACGTCGTTAACGCCTGCGTTCTCAGGGATGGTAATCTTCGAGGCAAGGGCGGCATTGGATGCGTAAATATGTTCTTCATCCCAATTGGGCCAGTAGAACCAGCATGCGTTACCGGGGAAGTTGATGGTGCGGGTGGCGGCGTCCCAGCTGATATTGTACTTGTTGAAGTTCTCGGTATCGGCTACGAAACCTTCGACGCCGTTTGCATAGTTTATGCTTCGGCTGTAGATGTAGGTAATACCGCTCTCGGAATCCTCAACGCCGGTGTTGGTCTGGTCAACAACGCCTACGATAGTGCCGTCGGCCGTCTTGTAGGTCATGTCGATTACCATGTGCTTTGCGGAGTCGAACCATTCCATGAAGGGGGTCATCAGGCGATATACACCGGGCTCGGCAATCTTTTCCTGAACAACGGTTTCGGACTCAAGAACCTGAGGCTGACCAGGGGTAACGCCGTCGCTGAATACGAACATGCTGCCCATGATGCCGTCGTACCAAGTTGAGGTGCCGAGGGTCGTCCAGATTTCGGGCATCTCCGTGCCGGGCATGGCGATTGCGAAGTCGCCGCTCAGGTTGGCGCGGAACAGGTGCTGTTTATCAGATACGTCAGTGTACATGAAGCCGCGGGCCGGGAAGGTAATCAGACCGTTCTCGAGTTTGGCGTACTGCGGGTTGCCGGTAACGACGGTGGGGTTAGCAAGCATCTGGTCCACGCCGCTTTCGGTTACCATCTGATAGAAGGTGTAGTCCTCGTATACGTTGAAGCCGAGGCTGTAGACCTTGTCGGGGTTGGCGGTGTTGAAGTAGAAGTAGACGTCGTTTTCCTCGCCGACGCTTTCCATTGTGGGAGCGTTCTCGTTGTAGATTTTGGTACGGTACCAGTTGGCGTCGGTGGCGGACTGCTCGATGGTGATGGCCCAGATTTCGCCGGATTCAACGAATTCGCCGTCGCCAATGGCGGAGAGGAGGCCTTCGCGGACCTTGCCTTCGCCGAGTACGTTGTATGTGCCGGTGGGTGCGGTGGCGGCGGCCTTCATGGGTGCCGGGGTGAGCTTTGCGGCAACTTCCAGGTTGGCGCGCATTTCGCCGGCCTGTTCTGCTACGAGGGTTGTCATTGCGCTTGCGCTTACGGTGCAGGCGGCAACAGCAAGAAGAGCGTAGATTTTCTTCATTCCGTGATGTTTTTAGTGTGATTATACCTTAGTGATGTTGTACTCGTGTTGGAGGAGACGAGGAGAGTGAGAAATCTTGCCGCATCGAGGTTTTTGAAGCGTGGTTTTCTCGCTGCGACGCGGCAAAGATAAAGCTATTTATTCATTCTTGCAAACATTTTGACAGAAAATTTTCATCGAATGGTAAAATCCGTTATTTTAACGGTGATTTTTGTGGGTACGAGTTAAGAGGGACGAGGTACGAGGTATTGGGGGGAAGGTTTTGGGGTTTTAGGTATTAGGTTTTAGGTAGGTGGAGTGAGGTGAATTGGGCGGCAAGGCATGGAAAGGCGGTTTCCAACCGCCGGCTTGGGTGGCAAGGGAATAGGTCGGCGAGGCATGGAAAGGCGGTTTCCAACCGCCGGCTTGGGTGGCAAT
>USGZ01000267.1 GCA_900554265.1 uncultured Porphyromonadaceae bacterium | reverse complement strand
CTCGGGCGCGCCAAGGGCATACGCGCCTATAAGTTCCTCGAAGGCCCGCTGCGCCGCCGCTTCGGCGACGCATGGTACGATGAGCTTGAACTCACCGCGCAGGAATATCTCAAACAGTACGGAGAGCGATGAAAATACTCAGAGTCCATCCGACGAGCATCGACGAGCGCGCTATCGCAGAAGCCGTCGACGCCCTGCAGCGCGGCGAAATAATCGTCTATCCGACCGATTCGGTCTACGCCCTCGGCTGCGACGCCCTCAACAACCGCGCCATCGAGCGCCTCTGCCGCCTCAAGGGCATCAACCCCGAGCGCAACATGCTCTCTATTGTCTGCGACGGCCTGAGCCAGGCCGCGACCTACGCGAAAATCGACAACCGCGCCTTTGCCATGCTGCGCCAGTATCTCCCAGGCGCGGTGACCTTCGTGCTGCCCGCCGCCACGACTCTGCCGAAGGTTTTCAAGGGCCGCAAGCAGGTAGGCATCCGAATCCCGGACAGTCCCGTGGCGCTGCGCCTTGCCGAAGCCTTGGGCAATCCGCTGATGACCACCTCGATAAGCGTCGCCCCCGAAATCGAGGACGCCGGCGAGATGGATGTCGAGGCGCTGGAAGGCGTTTTCGGGCGTACGCCGGAGATTACGCTCGCTCTTGATGCCGGCCCGTCGGGCCTGCGTTATACGACTGTCGTCGACCTTACCGACAGTACAACCCCGGCAATCATCCGCGATGGTATCGTGGATGTTCCCGAGGCTTCCTGAATGATGATGGCAGGGTCAGGCTACCGGCTCGGCTGCGTCGACGGCCTGGCTAACTACAGCGTCGGCCTCCGGCTGACGTGCGTTCTGCGTCGGATCCAGCATGAGTTCGTATATCTGCCTGCTGTCCTCGGCCCCCAGCTTGTAATAGCTGCCGATGGTTTCGCCATTGTTCTGATGCAGGCGTACGACCATGGCGTCGATATCCGGTTCGGCTATTCCGAGGGCCTTGAAGGTCAGCGGCATACGTAGAACGGCGCTGAAGAAAGCCCTCAGCTGGGCCACCGTCTCGATAGCGGCGCTGCGGTCGTCGCGTTCGTCGATGCCGAATACGCGCCGTCCGAGCAGGGCGAACTTGCTGGGCTTATGGTGTGCCATGTATGCCATCCATGCCGGTATCACTACTGCCAGACCGGCCCCATGGGCTACTTTGGGATACATGGCGCTGATTTCGTTTTCCATTATGTGTACAACGCTGTCGGCCCGACGCCCGCAGCCGGTTATGCCGTTCTGGGCCAGTGTGGAGGCCCATTCGAGGTTGGCGCGGGCGTGGTAGTCGGTCGGGTCCGTCAGTGCCCTGGGCGCTTCGGTGATTACGGCCATGAGCAATCCTTCGGCCAGGCGGTCGGTGACTTCGACGCGCGTAGTGGGAGTGAAGTAGCGTTCGAGAATGTGGGCCATCATTTCGGCTACGCCGACTGCAGTCTGGTAGGCCGTGACGGTAAAGGTCATTTCCGGATTGATTACGGCGAAACGCGGGCGCAGGATACTGTCGGTGTCCAGGCTCAGTTTCTCGCCGGTGTCCTGGCGGGTAATTATGCATCGTCCCGAACCCTCGCTGCCGGAGCCGGGGATTGTGAGCACGACGCCTACCGGCAGAGCTTCGGAAGGTTCTGCCTTACCTGAAAAGAAATCCCAGAAATCCCCTTTGTAGGGTATTCCCGCGGCGATGGCCTTGGCAGTGTCAATAACCGAGCCTCCGCCTATGGCCAGCATGCCGCCTACGTTCTTGGCGCGACCGAGGCGGATGCCTTCGTAGACGAGATCCGAAGTGGGGTTGGGCTTTACACCTCCGAGCTCCACGTACTCTATACCTATGGCCTGCAGCGAATTCTCGACGCGGCGTATCAGTCCGTTGTTCCTTGCGTAATTCTGGCCGTAGACAATCATGACTTTGGTGGCTCCGGTCAGAAACGTGAGCATGCCTATCTTTTCTTCGGTGCCGCGGCCGAATTCGTATAATGTGGGAGTATAGTAAGAGAAATTGTCCATAATATTGAACGCGTGGTCATTGAGGTTCAGAAAACTTACATATATAACCCACGACAGGCTTTGCTTGTTCAATATTATTTATGAAAAGATATGGAAAGGCGGTTTCCAACCGCCGGCCATCTAAGTATTTGATTAGCCGGCGGTTGGAAACCGCCATTCCATGTGCTGCGTTAAATTTCGGCCGGCGGTTGGAAACCGCCTTTCCATGCGTTGCGTCGTGAATGGACGGCGCTTTCCGTCAGATGCGCTCTACGTCCGCGGAGCGGAGCCAGGCACGCGTGCTGTTGTTGATCTTCACGTTGTACCACATCGGCGATGCGGGATCGTCAGGCGTGGCGACGGAATCGATAATTTCAACGCGGGTGCCTTCGTGAATGGCGACGACGTGGTCCGACGAACGCGCCGCACGGGGTGCGCTGCTTAGCTGAGTGCTCGGCACGACGACTACGGCGGACTCGTGTGAGCGCGCCTGAGCCTTGCTGCCCTGCGCGAGGACGAGGGCATATATGAAGGCGAAGAGCAGGACGATACCGCCGAAGAAGCCCGTCTTGCGCATCCGTATGCCGGGAGCGAAGATGTAGAGGGCTATCGCGCCTAGGAGCAGGACGAAGACTGTCAGCGCAATCCATGCCCAGGCGTCGGCTGTCTGAGAGTTCATGATGCCGTTGTGCAGGTTGGTCAGGAAGGCGGAGTCGTCCTCGGGACGGTCCTGGATGCGGCTGTTGACGTAGCGCAGGTTGAAGCGGGCGTCGCCGTTGGTCGGGTCGATGCGCAGGGCGCGCTCGTAGGCCACGATGGCCTTGCCGATGTTGTCGTTGCGGTAGTACGCGTTGCCGAGGTTGTAGTAAACGTTCTCGAGATAGGTGAGCACGTCGCTGAGGTT
>USGZ01000266.1 GCA_900554265.1 uncultured Porphyromonadaceae bacterium | reverse complement strand
GGATGCAGCCCCGCTCATTTTTAAGGGTTATTTGTACGATTTGTGGAGGTCGAGGGCGCGGAAATTTTGCGGGGGAAGTTTGGAGGGCATGGCCATGTAGTCGCCGTAGCAGTAGCGCAGGTATGCGTCGGGATTGCTCACGCCCATCAGCATATGCCCGCAGAATTCGATGGGCCGGGGTTCGCCGTAGACCTCGGCGGGGAGGATGCCTCGCGAGGGTTTGTTGTCGTGGTCGGCTACAAGTCCGGTCTTGCCGATAGAGAACTCTTGCTGGAGCCTGTCGGCGGTATGGTGGGCCCAGGCCGGCGATACGAGCTTGTGCATCATTTTGGCGAACAGGCAGCGCAGGCCCTTGCCGTGCTTGTAGGGGTCGACCAGCGAGTGGTAGAGCAGCTTCTTGGCAACGCCGTACTTGAAGTAGTGGACGCGCCGCCGCAGTCCGCTCGGCGTCATGCCGTCCAGCGGAAAGACGTCGACCGGCACGCCGCCTACGAAGTCGAAGCGCCGGCGTAGCACGTAAGTGGTCTCGCGGTCCTGGATGCGCGCGAACAGGTAAGGATAGCGCGGATTGTCCGTGCCGCTTACCAGCTCGTAGCGCTCGGGCAGCCACTCACGGGCATGGCGGATTAGTTTCTCGTAGTCTTCGCGCGGCATGGCCACGTCGGCGTCGTCGTCCCAGGGGATGAAGCCCTTGTGGCGTACGGCCCCGAGGAGAGTGCCGGCAATGATGTAATATCGCAGATTGTGCTCGCGGCAGACTTTGTCGATAGTCAGGAGTATGTTTAGCAGGCAAGCCTGCATTTCTTTAAGTTGAGGAGTGCTGAATTCGGAAATGTCCATTTATCCAAATCAGATGAATGTCATGTCTTTGCGGCTGTAAAAGTCGGAAATTACAGAAGTTATAGCCTTGGAGATGTCTTCGGAAACGTAGGAGTAGTCCTTGTGGTGGAGTATTGATTTGAGGAAACTGAGCAATTCGTAGCGCAGTCCTTCGCCATCGAGCTGGTAGAAGCAGCGCCTGTTGTTCTTGGGGTCCTCGAACCGTACTTCGAAGTAGTCGGTCTTCCACCACGGCGCCGGCACGTAGATGTAGCCCTTTGTGCCCGAAATCACAAGCTCGCCCTCGGACTTCACGCCCTGGCCCACTTTCAGCGAGGCTACGGCGTGGGGATAGACGTAGGTTATTTTGGTGAAGGCGTCGAGGGCCTTGCCGCCGTCGCGGAAGCGCGTGATTATTTCCTTGCGCAGGAATCCGGTGCCCAGGAGCTGGAAAATCGGCAGCATGGCCGTCGGGCCCCAGGCGCAGATGCTGTTCCACTGCCCGGGATGGACGCCTTCGGATGCGTCCGCCAGGCTGGTGCAGGTTGCGTCGACCGACACTACTTCGCCTATTATTCCGCTCTTGGCCAGGAGCATCATGCGATGGGCGGCGTAGGAGTAGGCCGTCTTTATCGCGTCCATGAGGATGAGATTCTTCTCGCGGGCAAGAGCCAGGAGTTCCTCGAGCTGGCCTACCTCCAGGGCTATGGGCGACTCGCAGAGCACGTGGCGTCCGTGCGAGAGGGCGGTGCGTATCTGGTCATAGTGCAGCTCGGGCGAGGAAATCATGAAGATGGCGTCGACGCGCCCGAGCAGTTCCTCATAGCTGGCGGCGCGCTCGGTGGCCCGCAGTTCGTCGGAGAGCTTGCTGTCGTCCAGCGAATAGTATGCGGCGACCTCCAGGCCGTTGACGAAGCCGGCCTCATGCTGTATCTTGTTGAGAATATGCGATTCGCCGACAAGTCCCAGGCGCACGGAATTGCTGCGGCTGCGCAGCTCGGTGCTCGATATGCCCTCGGTGCGGTCCAGGTAGACGACCTCGCAGAATTCCTTCAGGTAGTCGAACTTGCCTTTCCAGTCGGAGCCGACGGTGAAGACGTCGACGTCGAAGCGCTTGATATCGTCGATTTTCTGGCCCTGGAATTCCTCGATTATGATTTTGTCGGCCAGGCCCGTTGCCCGTACGGCCTCGACGCGCTCCATCAGCGATTGCTGTACGTTTATTTTTCCGCGTTCGCAGTCGAAGTTGTCGGAAGTGACGCCGACGATGAGATAGTCGCCGAGAGCCTTTGCGCGTTCGAGCAGACGGACGTGCCCGCGGTGCATCAGGTCGTAGGTGCCGTAGGTGATTACGGTTTTCATATCATTCAGAGGATATTACGGCTGTGCAGGTCTTTGAGCGCGTCGACCAGGCGGGTGTTGTCGTCGGGAGTGAGGGCGCCGATGTGGCCCACGCGGAATACTTTCTCGGCCATGTCGCCGCCGTTGGGGCATACCCAGATGCCGTATTCGTCCTTGAGCGCGGTGAAAATCTCGTAGGCGTTGCCGTGGAGCGGGTGCAGGGGCGTCACGGTGTTGCTCAGCGACTCGGAGATTACCTCCAGTGGCAGCTCCTTGATTTTGGCGCGGAAATCTTCGGCGATGGCGCGGATACGTGCGTTCTCGACGGTGACACCGCCCTGAGCCTCTATTTCGCGCAGGCGGGCGTTGAGCTGGAGCAGGATGCCGACGGCGGGGGTAAAGGGCGTCTGGCCCCGTTCGGCGTTCTTAAGGGCGTCCTTCAGGTCGAAGTACATGGACTTTACCTGGCGCTCCTGTATGCGCCGGAGCGCCCGCGGTCCGAGCACCAGTATCGAGATTCCCGGCGGGCACGCCAGGGCCTTCTGCGAGCCGGCGATCATCACGTCGACGCCCGAGGCGGCCATGTCGAAGGGGTCGGAAAGGAAGGAGCTGATGGAGTCGACTATCAGAAACAGACCGTTGCGGCGGCAGAAGTCGCTGATGAGCTTCAGGTCGTAGAGCACGCCGGTCGAGGTCTCATCCAGGTTGACCAGGAAGGCCGTGTAGCCCTGGTTCTCATGAGGCTCGAGGTCTGCGG
>USGZ01000265.1 GCA_900554265.1 uncultured Porphyromonadaceae bacterium | reverse complement strand
GGGCCTGCCCGCCGAGGCCGTGGCTGATTCCGTCGCGGCCCACGTAACCGAATGCATGACGGCCCTGCGCGATGCCGGCGTGACTCCCGAATGGGTTCAGATCGGCAACGAGACCACTCCCGGCATGATGCTCCCCTTGGGCTCCGTGACCGAGAATCCGCAGAACCTCGTCCTGTTCAATAACGCCGGCTACGACGCCGTCAAAGCCGTCTTCCCCGAAGCCATCTGCATTGTCCACCTCGACAACGGCTATGACCGGAGCATCTACGACCGTATGTTCTCCATGTTCAACGCCGACGGCGCCCGTTACGACATGATAGGCATGTCGCTCTACCCGTGGTGGGCCGAGGTGTCGGGCCGCGAGGGCGGCATGGAGGCGATTGTCAGCGGATGCATCGAGAACATAGGCCACGTAAAGGAGACTTACGGCCGCCCGGTGATGATCTGCGAAATAGGCATGCCCTGGGACAAGGCCGAGGAATGCCGCGAGCTCATCGCCCGCATGATGGACACCGACGTCGAGGGCATCTTCTACTGGGAACCCGAGGCTCCGAACGGCTATAACGACGGCTACAACATGGGCTGCTTCGCCGACGGTGCCCCGACCGTGGCGCTCGACGCCTTCGTGCAGGCCTCGCCCCGCAGCGAACGCACCCTGACGACGGGCTGGGAATTCACCAAGCGCGCCGACGGCACCGCCGACAACTGGCAGAACGTACGCATCCCCCACGACTGGGCCATCTACGGACCCTTCGACCGCGACAACGACCTTCAGACCGTTGCCGTATGGCAGAACGGCGAGACGGAGGAAACCGTAAAGACCGGACGCACCGGCGGCCTGCCATTCATAGGCAAGGGCAGCTACCGCACCACCTTCGAGTTGGCCGACACCGCCGGTCGCAGCAACGTGCTGGTATTCGACGGCGCCATGAGCAACGCCCACGTGCGCGTCAACGGTACCGAGGTGGCCGACTGGCCATTCGGCTACAACGCCTTCATCGCCCCGCTCGACGGCGTGGCCGTCCCGGGGCAGAATACTCTCGAGGTAGACCTGGAGAACTACAACAAGGCCTCGCGCTGGTATCCCGGCGCCGGTCTCTACCGGAACGTCCACCTGGTCAGCACCTCGCGCGTACATATCCCCGTCTGGGGCACCTACGTGACCACTCCGGAAGTCACCGCCGCACACGCCACCGTAAAACTCCAGATGGAAATCGAGGGCGCGACAAAGGGTCAGAAGGTACACGTATCGACCAGCATCTACGACCCCGAGGGCCGCAGCATAGCCACCCGCAGCGGCTACTATCTCGCCCACGGACAGACCTACACTCAGAACTTCGCCGTCAGCGACCCGCAGCTCTGGTCGCCGGACAGCCCGCAGCTCTACAGCGCCGTTACGACCCTTAGCGTCGATGGCAAACCCGCCGACGTCTACACCACCCGCTTCGGCATCCGCAAGCTCGAGTATATTCCCGAAAAAGGCTTCTTCCTCAACGGTCAGCCGACGAAGTTCAAGGGCGTCAACAACCACCACGACCTCGGCCCCCTCGGCGCGGCCATCAACCGCTCCGTGCTCCGCCACCGCCTCGAGCTGCTCAAGGACATGGGCGCCAACGCCGTGCGCACCTCGCACAACATGCCCTCGCCCGAACTCGTCGAGCTCTGCGACGAACTGGGCCTGATGCTCATGGTCGAGCCCTTCGACGACTGGAGCTTCCGCCCCAAGAGCGAGAACGGCTACGGCCGCTTCTTTACCGAATGGGCCGAGCGCGACATCACCAACATGGTGCGCCATTACCGCAACAATCCCTCAGTCGTTATGTGGAGCATCGGCAACGAGGTTCCCAGCCAGTGGGGCCCCGACGGCGTCGAGGAACTGACCATGCTCCAGGACCTTGTCCACTCGCTTGACCCGACGCGTCCCGTAACCTGCGGCATGGACCAGATAGGCGCCGTGCTGGACAACGGCTTCGCCGCCGCCCTCGATATCCCCGGTTTCAACTACAAGCCCCAGTACTACGACAAGGCCCACTCGATGCTTCCCCAGGGCCTCATCCTGGGCACCGAGACTGCATCGACGGTATCCTCCCGCGGCGTCTACCACTTCCCGGTAAGCTTCAGCACGGGCGACCACAACACCGTCCTCCACGCCGACCACCAGAGCGACAGCTACGACACCGAGACCTGCGACTGGTCCAACCGCCCGGACATCGACTTCTTCATGGACGAGAAGCCCTGGGTGCTCGGCCAGTTCGTATGGACCGGCTACGACTACCTCGGCGAGCCCTCGCCCTACGATACCGACGCCTGGCCCAACCACAGCTCCGTGTTCGGTATCATCGACCTGGCCAGCCTGCCCAAGGACCGCTTCTACCTCTACCGCTCCGTATGGAACACCGAGGATTCGACCCTCCACGTACTGCCCCACTGGACCTGGCCCGGACGCGAGGGAGAGGTTACTCCCGTGTTCGTCTACACTTCCTATCCCGAGGCCGAACTCTTCATCAACGGCCGCAGCCAGGGACGCCAGGCCAAGAACGACAGCACCATGGAGAGCCGCTACCGCCTGATGTGGATGGACGCCGTCTATGAGCCTGGCGAAATCCGCGTCGTGGCCTACGACGCCGACGGCCAGCCAGCCGCCGAGAAGACCGTACGCACCGCCGGCCGTCCCCATCACCTCGTCCTGACCGCCCACCGCGATTCCCTCCAGGCCGACGGCGAGGATATGGTACTGGTAACGGTCCAGGTGGCCGACAAGGACGGCAACCTCGTGCCGACGGCCTCCAACCGCGTGCGCTTTGCCACCAGCGGAGCAGGCAACTACGAGGCCGCCGCCAACGGCGACCCGACCTGCCTGCTGCCCTTCCAGAATCCGGAAATGGACCTCTTCAGCGGCGCCGCCACGGCCATCCTCCGCGCCGGCACCGAGCCCGGT
>USGZ01000264.1 GCA_900554265.1 uncultured Porphyromonadaceae bacterium | reverse complement strand
CCCCGGACCGGCAGGTTGCGCCGACCAGAGCAGCGAAGGATGTTCGCTCGCGGCATCGAAGTACTGAATGCAGCGTCCTACGCGGTCATCGCCGCCGTTGTAGCGCGTGGTAAGCCGGTACCAGGTGTCGGAATCCGGCTTTTCGAAGGTCTGGGCGCCGACAACCGACAATATCGAAGCTATAAACAATGCGGAAATAGTTGAAAGTGTGTGCTTCATCGTAATAACTGTTTTTACATTATAACGATGCATATTACGGTATTGTTTGCCGGCGCCGGCCCTTACCGCTCGACCGCCGCCCCGACGCCTGCGCCGCCCCGGCCAGCCGCTACCCGGACTGTTTTTCCGGCTTATTTGCGCGGGTCCGGGATTTTTCGTAACTTTGTGTGTCGAACACGAATATACAGAATATGAACACCATATGCCGCACCGCGCTTGTCGCCATCGCCATGACCGTCCCGCTTCTGAGCTGGAGCGGCCCGCTGGACGAAGGCAAGCGCCTGATGGAGGAGGGCCGGACGGAGGAAGCTCTCGTCCAGCTGCGCAAGGCCGCCCGGCAGGGCACCCTCGCCGCATACCCAATCCTGGTCGAGTACAGCCTGGAGCAGTACGACACCGACGGCGCCGAGGAGTACATCGACGCCTGGCGCAGCCGCCTGAGCCGAAACCGCAAGCCCGCGCCCGAGTCGCTCGACAGCCTGGCCGGCCAGCTGGTGAAGCTTCGCAACATGCTCGCCCGCGTGGAGAAAATCGAGATTCTGGACAGCATCACCGTGCCCAGGGACGAATTCTTCACCGCCTACCGCCTCTCCGCCCCCGCCGGACGGATTCTGCCCCCGGCGAGCGTAGAGCGCATCGTAGGCCATGAGGAGCACGGAGTTCCCTCGATGGCATACATGCCCGAGAACCGCAGCGAAATCCTCTGGGCCGCGGCGGACAGCGCCGGACGCACCGGGCTTTTCGGCGCCGGCATCCTCGACGACGGCACACCCGAACCCGGACACGCCCTCGACAGCGGCCTCGCCGAAGGCGGCAGCGCCGGCTATCCCTTCCTGATGCCCGACGGAGTGACCCTCTACTTCGCCAACAACGGCGAGAACAGCCTCGGCGGCTACGACATCTTCATGACCCGGCGGGAGGACTCCGAAGGCGAAACCACCTACTACCGCCCCCAGAACATGGGCATGCCCTACAACTCGCCCTACGACGACTACATGCTCGCCATCGACGAGAATTCCGGCCTGGGCTGGTTCGCCACCGACCGCAACCAGATTCCCGACTCCGTGACCGTCTACGTCTTCACGCCGGAAGCCATGCGCGTCAACGTCGAGCCCGAGGATTCCAATCTCGTGGCCCTGGCCAAGCTCAGCGACATCGGCCTTACCCGCCGCCCCGGCACCGATTATGCCGCCCTGCTGGCCGGGAAGCTGCCCACTGCCACCTCCGCCGCACGCGACGACAGCGACGGCATATTCTGCGTCGACATGGGTAACGGCCGCATCTACACTACCTTAGGTGACTTCCGCAGCCGCGACGCCCGCAGCGCCATGGTCGAATACCTCGGCACCCTCGGCAGCCTGCGCCGCCATCTGGCCGATGAGGAAACCCTCCGCCGGCGCTACAGCCGCGGCGAAGTCATCGTGGCCTCCGACATCCTGGACAGCGAGCAACAGACGGCCTACCTGCGCCGCACAGCCGCCGCACAGCTCAACCGCGCAATCCGCCTGGAGACCCAGCCTTAGCCAACCCTCCGCCAATCCGCATTTCCCATTATACAATATCCCATGAAACTGACAGTCATCCTCATTATCGCGCTGGCCCTGATAGTGCTGATAGTGTTCTTCTACTACTGCCCCTTCTTCCTCTGGATTTCCGCCAGGGTAAGCGGCGTAAAGGTATCGTTGCTCCAGCTCGTGCTGATGCGCATCCGCCAGGTACCTCCAGGCGTAATCGTACGCGCCCTAATCGAGGCCCACAAGGCCGGGCTCAAGGACGTGACCCGCGATGACCTCGAGGCCCACTACCTCGCCGGAGGCAACGTCGAGCGCGTTGTCCACGCCCTGGTATCGGCCAACAAGGCCAACATCGACCTTGGCTTCAAGATGGCCACGGCAATCGACCTGGCCGGCCGCGACGTGTTCCAGGCCGTCCAGATGAGCGTTAATCCCAAGGTAATCGACACTCCGCCGGTAACGGCCGTGGCCAAGGACGGCATCCAGCTGATTGCCAAGGCCCGCGTCACCGTGCGCGCCAACATCCGCCAGCTCGTAGGCGGCGCCGGCGAGGACACAGTCCTGGCCCGCGTAGGCGAGGGCATCGTAAGCTCCATCGGTTCCGCCGAGAGCCACAAGCAGGTGCTCGAGAACCCGGACTCCATCTCCAAGCTGGTGCTCAAGAAGGGCCTCGACTCCGGCACAGCCTTCGAGATTCTCTCGATCGACATCGCCGACATCGACATCGGCCGCAACATCGGCGCAGCCCTGCAGATCGACCAGGCCCAGGCCGACAAGAACATCGCCCAGGCCAAGGCCGAGGAACGCCGCGCCATGGCAATCGCCCGCGAGCAGGAAATGAAGGCCCTGGCCCAGGAAGCACGCGCGAAAGTCATCGAGGCCGAACGCGAGTTGCCCGTGGCCATGGCCGAAGCCTTCAAGAAAGGCAATCTTGGCGTTATGGACTATTATAAGCTTAAAAACATCGAGGCCGACACCAACATGCGCGACAGCTTCGGCCAGGTTCCCGCCTCCGGCGACCAGATTCAGGGCTGAGGCGCAGGCTCCTAAGATTCAAATCCGATGATAACTCTCCTGATATCCCTGGCCGTTCTCATAGGCGGCTACTTCGTCTACGGCCTCATCGCCGACCGCGTCTTCGGCACCGACCCGGCCCGTCCGACGCCGGCGATGACCGATGCCGACGGCGTCGACTTCGTGCCGATGCCCACATGGAAGGTCTTCCT
>USGZ01000263.1 GCA_900554265.1 uncultured Porphyromonadaceae bacterium | reverse complement strand
CTCGATGACCGACGATGAAATCGTGGCCCTCGAAAAGAGCCGCTTCATGAACGAAGTGATGCCCGGCGCCCTGGCCACCCTCCATCCGGAAGCCAAGCCCGTCGGCGGAGTAGACGTGCTCTACACCGTCAACTTCTCCGCCTACACCGGCACCACGACCGCCTATACCGCCGTATTCCGCGTCGTAGACCAGGGTAAGTTCGAACCCGTAAGCTGCACCTGGGACGAATAAACTCCCTTAAGCACATTCACACCGCGCCCGCTCTTCCCCTCCCGGAAAGGCGGGCGCTTTGTGTCTGCGCGGCATGGCATCCGCCAGAGGGCGCACGGCGGAAATTGGCCTGGAAAGCTAAAAAAATTTGCCGGGGCCGGGTAAAAGGCGTATATTTGCACACTTAAGCTCTTAAGCCCTCAGACGACCATGGAACAGATAGAAATCGTAACCTCAGTCACTTCAAAGACATATGCCGAACTCGACGAACGCGACCGCGCGCTTGTCGATGCCGCCCGCGCCGCCCGCGCCGGCTCCTACTCCCCGTTCAGCCACTTCCGCGTCGGCGCCGCCATCCTTCTGGACAACGGCGTGACCATAACCGGCGCGAACCAGGAGAACGTGGCCTTCCCCTCGGGGACCTGCGCCGAGCGGTCGGCATGCTTCTACGCCGGCGCCAGGTATCCGGAGGCGCATTTCGAGCGCATAGCCATCGCGGCAATCGGCCCGGACGGCAAGGAAACGCCCCGCCCCTGCGCGCCCTGCGGGGCCTGCCGCCAGAGTCTGCTGCAGTATGAGCTCATAGCAGGCCATCATGTTCCCGTCCTCCTGGTCGGCGCCGATGTAATCTACATTCTGCCCTCGGTAGCGTCGCTGCTCCCGCTGGCTTTCACCGAAATTTAAAAACTGCATAGAAACAATATGGACTTTATAGAAGAACTCACCTGGCGCGGGATGATCCACAACGTCATCCCCGGCACTGACGAAGAACTCAAGAAGGGCATGGCCACGGCCTACCTGGGCATCGACCCGACGGCCGACAGCCTCCATATCGGCCACCTTGTCGGCGTGATGATGCTCAAGCATTTCCAGCGCGCCGGCCACCGCCCCATAGCCCTCGTCGGCGGCGCCACGGGCATGATTGGCGACCCCTCGATGAAAAGCCAGGAACGCAAGCTGCTGGACGAGAAGACGCTGCGCCATAATCAGGAGGCCATCAAGAAGCAGCTGGCCCATTTCCTGGACTTCGACTCCGACGCTCCCAACGCCGCCATACTGGTGAACAACTACGACTGGATGAAGAACTTCTCCTTCCTGGACTTCATCCGCGACGTGGGCAAGCTCATCACCGTCAACTACATGATGGCCAAGGACTCTGTCAAGAAGCGCCTCAGCGGCGAGAGCCAGCAGGGCATGAGCTTCACGGAGTTCTCCTACCAGCTCGTCCAGGGCTACGACTTCCTGAACCTCTACCGTGAGTACGGCTGCAGGCTGCAGCTGGGCGGCTCGGACCAGTGGGGCAACATGACCACCGGCACCGAGCTCATCCGTCGCACCGAAGGCGGCGAGGCCTTCTGCCTGACCTGCCCGCTGATCACCAAGGCCGACGGCGGCAAGTTCGGCAAGACCGAGAGCGGCAACGTATGGCTCGACCGCCGCTATACCTCGCCCTATAAGTTCTACCAGTTCTGGCTGAACGTTTCCGATGCCGACGCCGAGAAGTACATAAAGATATTCACGGCCCTTAGCCGCGAGGAAATCGAGTCGCTGGTGGCCGAGCAGGCCGCAGACCCGGGCAAGCGCCCCCTGCAGCGCCGTCTGGCCGCCGAAATCACCACCATGGTCCACTCGCAGGCCGATACCGACGCAGCCATCGAGGCCAGCTCCATTCTGTTCGGCAACAACGTTACCGAGGCTCTGCACAAGCTCGACGAAGCCACGCTGCTGGACGTGTTCGAAGGCGTTCCGCAGTTCGAAATCGAGCGCCAGGCCGTCGAGGACGGCACCAGGCTCGTCGACCTGCTGGTCGAGAATGCTCCGGTATTCGCCTCGAAGAGCGAACTACGCAAGCTCATCCAGTCCAACGCCATCTCCGTCAACAAGGAGAAGGTTACGGACCCGATGGCTACCGTTTCCGCCGACATGCTCCTCAACGACCGCTATATCCTGATCCAGAAGGGCAAGAAGAACTACTTCCTGATTCACGTAAAGGACTGATTCGATGGACTGGATAACGATAGCTGAATTCAGCACCGAGGCCCCGGCGGCCATAGCCGCGGGCATGCTGCGGTCGAACGGCATCGAGGTATCCGTCGGCGCCGACCGCATGAGTACGCTCTACGGCGCCGGCTCGACGTGGGCGCCCGTAACCCTTTCGGTGCCAGCCGCCCAGGCCGAGGAAGCCGCCCGTCTGCTCAGAGAGCACGGCGACTTATAAGCGGTTTATAAAGGAGAAAATCGAATCGTAAGCGGCCTGGCGGGGTCGCGGCTCGCTCAGAATGAGGTCGTGCAACCCGCTGTCGATTACGCAAGTATGTACCAGAGGCTGTCGCTCGGCGATGGCCTCTGCTATTTTCCGGATGTCGAAGGGGTTGAGGACGCAGTCGCCGGTCTGGAAGTCGGGCGTCCAGTTGCAGCCGTCAATCTTGCGGCTGCTGTGCATCACCAGCGTCGGAACGGCGATTCGGGCGCCTTTCTTCCTGACTGCGCGCTGGGCGCCGTTGATGCTGCGGATCCAGCTCCATTTCACCGGCGGCGAGTAGACCATCTTCCACTGGGTATTGTAGTCCCACTGGCCGTGGTACCGGCGCAGGAGGCTGAAGGCGTAGCCGTCGCAGCGCGCCTGCGTTATCATGGCGTTCTGGAAAACATGGCTTCCGAAGCTTACTACGGGGATTGCGACCTTGCGCAGGAAGGCGTTGAAGTTCCACTCGAGAAAGGGGCTGTTGGTGACCACGCGCTGAACGCCGACCTCGCTG
>USGZ01000262.1 GCA_900554265.1 uncultured Porphyromonadaceae bacterium | reverse complement strand
CCGGCCCTGATATGGCTGCGGCGCGTAAGGGAGGAGACCGGCATGCTTACGGCGACGGAAATCGCCGTGCCGGCTCATCTGAAGCAGGTGCTCGACGCCGGAGTCGACGCCGTATGGATCGGAGCGCGGACCACCACCAACCCCTTTGCCGTCCAGGAACTTGCCGACGCTTTCGCCGCCCTCACGCCCGAGGAGCGCGGACGCCTGGCCGTGCTGGTCAAGAATCCCGTGAATCCCGACATCGAACTGTGGATAGGCGCGCTGCAGCGCCTGGCCGCCGCCGGCATCACCCGTCTGGGAGCCATCCACCGCGGCTTCAGCTCCTACGGCGAGAAGTACTACCGCAACGCGCCGATGTGGCGCATACCTATCGAACTGCGGCGCCGAATGCCCGAACTGCCCGTAATCTGCGACCCCAGCCACATCGCCGGGCGCCGTGAAATCGTGCCGTCAGTAGCACGCCAGGCCATGGACATGAAATTCGACGGCCTGATAATCGAGAGCCACATCCATCCTGAGGCCGCGCTCAGCGACGCCGCCCAGCAGCTCACGCCGAAGGAACTCGAGGAGCTCGTCGCGATACTTAAGCCCGGTGCTACGAAAGCCGCGGCGTCCAGACCCGAAGCCGCCGGAATCTCGCCTCTGGACGAACTGCGCGAGCGCATCGACGATATCGACGACAAGCTCATGGCCCTTCTTGCCGGCCGCATGGCCGTAGCGCGCGAAATCGGCAAATTCAAGCGCAACAACGGTATGACCGTAGTCCAGCCCGACCGCTACCGCGCCCTGATCGAGCGCCGCGCCGCCGCAGCCGCCGACCTCGGCCTCAGCCCCGAATTCATCAAAACCATCCTCGCCGCCATCCACGAAGAATCCGTCCGCCAGCAGATAGATAGATGCGGCACCGCCGTAGGGACGCACGGTCCGTGCGTCCGAATCGACGAAGTAACTCCAAACGTCACTCGCAAAAACATACGCGCTGAATTTCACGATAAATGAAAGATATAAGAAACAGATACCGGGAAATGGTTAGCCAGGTACCTACTGCGGTAGCTTTGCGTTATGGCTTGTAGTCCTGAATATATCGACTTTGTTTGCGAGGTTTTGGCTCCGCTCGGGGAGGTCCGCTATCGCAAGATGATGGGCGACTATGTCATATATGTGAATGACAAGTGCGTTATCACTGCCTGCGACAACAATGCTTTCATTAAAAAACTCGATTGCATCGCGCCGCTGATGACTGATGCAGAAACCGGATGCGCTTACGCCGGCGCCAAGGAGGGATATATACTCGACTTTTCAGACCAACGCAAAGTCAGAGAAGTAATATCTGCACTTTGGGATGCCGTCCCCCTCCCGAAGAAAAAGAAGAAATAAGCGCCTTTTCGCATACTCCAGACAGTCAGAAATTCGCGAACCGTAGGGAGGCACGCTCGTGCATCCGCCTTAAGGCGCTGACAATCAGCGGATGCTCCAGGGAGCATCCCTACCTTTGGTGTGAAGCTGTTGGTTTTGCCTATTATCTCTGCACCTATCGTGATGCTTTCGTGGCCCGAGGCAATTTTTGAGGGGTGGGGTACGTTATATGATAGTTAGCAAGTCCCTGATGAAAAGATATATCTATCATATAATATTCTGCCTGGCGGCGGTGCTGGCGGCGAGCGCTTCGGCCACGCCCGTCAAGATTTCCGGCCTGGTCACCGACGAGGAGAACGAGCCCCTGGAGTTCGTCACCGTCAAGGTTGCCGGCACGGCCCTTGGCACGACCTCCGGCCTCGACGGGCGCTATACGCTCAGCGTCGCCGAGTCCGACACCATACGCCTGACCTTCAGCTGCATAGGATACGAGGAAAGTCACCGGCGTCTGATTGATGCCCGCGGCAACGTGACCGTCAACGTCAAGATGACGCCGGCCAGCTACGCCCTGGGCGGCATCGAGGTGACCGACTACCAGAAGCAGCTCGGCACCGTCCAGCGCCTCGACACCGAGGGTTACCGCCTGGCGCCGGACGTCAACGGCGGCAGCGTCGAAGGCCTGCTGACTACCATGGCCGGCGTGAGTTCCTCGAACGAGATGAGCAGCCAGTACAGCGTCCGCGGCGGCAGCTACGACGAGAATTCCGTATATATCAACGGCATAGAAGTCTACCGTCCGCAGCTCGTCAGCTCCGGCCAGCAGGAAGGCCTGAGCATCGTCAACCCCGACCTGGTCGGCGCCATCGGTTTCAGTACCGGCGGCTTCTCGGCGCAGTACGCCGACAGGATGAGTTCCGTGCTCGACATCACCTATCGAGAGCCCGAAGCCCTCGAGGGCAGCGTATCGGCCTCGCTGATGGGCGCCTCGGCGGCCATAGGCACAAGCAGCAAGCGCTTCAACCAACTCCACGGCATCCGCTACAAGCAGAACAGCAGCCTCCTGGGCGGCCTGGACGAGAAGGGCGAGTACGACCCCAAGTTCTTCGACTACCAGACCAGCATGAACCTGACGCTGAGCCCCAAATGGAAAATCAGCGTACTGGGCAATATCGCCGTCAACAACTACCGCTTCATCCCCCATACCCGCACCACCAAGTTCGGCACCAGCACCGACGCCAAGGAATTCACCGTCTACTTCGACGGCCAGGAGAAGGACCGCTTCGAGACCTACTTCGGCGCCGGTACCCTTAGTTTCAAGCCCAACAAAGCCAATGAGTTCGCCCTGCTTGCATCGGGCTACATGACCAACGAGCTCGTTGCCTACGACATCTCCGGCGAATACTGGCTCGACCAGGCCGGCGCCGGCGACAGCGGCTCCGAGGGCAGCATCGGCGGCGAGCTCGGCGTGGGCCGCTACCACGAGCACGCCCGCAACCGCATGAAGGCCTCGGTGCTCTCGCTGGGCCTGCGCGGCGCCACCGGCATCAGGCACCACAACCTGAGCTACGGCCTGACCTTCAAGCACGAGAAAATCATGGACCGCACGCGCGAGTGGGAGTTGCGCGACTCCGCCGGCTTCTCCC
>USGZ01000261.1 GCA_900554265.1 uncultured Porphyromonadaceae bacterium | reverse complement strand
CAGCTGTAGGTGCTGCCGTCGAGATTGCCGGTGGCCTCGAGGGTGAGGTCCGCGGCGTAGTTGTCCGAGTTCAGGTAGATTTCGGCATTGCCTCCGGCGAGGGTGGCGCGGGCCTGGATATCAGTATAGTCGGTGTGCCTGTATTCCGCCGATGCGACGTTCAGTTCCGCGCTTGCCGATGTTGAGGCGGAGAACGCGTTGTAGCCGTGGCCGGAGGCGCTGAGAGTGGCCGTCACGGCGCCTATGCCGAAGTTCGGCAGGAAGGCGGCGACGGGGAAGCTGTCGGCGCGCAGTTCGGCGCGGTAGTCCTCGATGCGGCTTTTCCAGGTGCCTTCGAGGTGGATGGCGCCGTTGCCGGTGGTGGCCGTTAGATTTCCGTCGGCAATCCCGCGGTCCATGGCCAGGCGTCCGCGCAGGCTCATCGGCGGAATGCGGATTTCATCAGCCGCCGGGCCTTCCAGCATCCGGTCCTTGATGGACGAGATGTCGGCGATGTTTCCGCGCAGGCGGATGTCGCCGCCGATTCGGGCGGGATCCATGAAGTTGCCGATCCAGCCGGCCATTTCCATATTCACGCAGCGGTTCACTGTCAGCCGCATGGAATTTATGCCGAGATGCCCGGTGGTGCCGTCGGCGTCGGCGTCGAGGATTATGGGGCTGTCGTCGGGAAGTCCGGCGAGAATGGGCGCGAAAGCCGGGAACATGTCCCGCAGGTCTGCCGGCGCGAAGCCGCTCTCGAGGGTAAGGCCCAGGGGGAGAGCGGGGTCGGAAGCCATGTCGCCCATGCCCATGCGGCCCGAGAATGAGGCCTCGGTGCCTTCCGCGGTCGTGAGGACGAAGTCGCGGAAGTTGAGGGCCGCGGAGTCGATGTCCAGCGTGCCGGAAGCGTTCAGCCTCACGCCGCAACGTTCGCGGCCGCTGACTTCGAGGGGCAGCCGGACGGTGGTGCCGCGGTTGAGGAAGTCGTGTAGCCGCAGGCTCAGGTCGTCGACGCTGATGTAGGTGAAGTCCAGGCCTGGCATCGGGGTGACGCCTGCGGTGGCGTAGAGGGCGCGGGAGCGGTCGAAGGCGATGCTGTCGATGGTCACGGTCCAGGGCTCCGCGGCGGCGCTGTCCGGAGCGGCGGCCGCTGCGGCTACGGGACCGAAGGCCGCTATGCCGGCGCTGTCCGGAACGATATAGCGCACGTCCAGGCCGTTGCCGGTAAATCCGCCGAGGCTCACTGTCTGGCGACCGAGGTCTATATCGCCGCCATTGAGCACGGCACGCTCGAAACTGGCGCTGAGGGTGTCGATGGTCGGCATCATGCGCATGGTGTAGCTCAGGTCGGAGGCCAGCAGACGCCGCAGGGTGATTTTCATCGTCGTCGGCTGCGAGGGCGCGCTCGGAGTGGTGTCCGGATTGAGGGTCATGGCAACGCGGGCGCCCCCGATGTAGGCGTCCGTCAGGTCGATGTGCATGTCTGCCAGCGCCACGCTGCCCGGAGCCAGGGCGATGCTGTCGGCGTCGATGGTCATGTACATGGAGCTGTCCGGCGCGCCGACGGTGTAGTGGCCGTGCGAGAGGCGCGCGCCCGCCAGCGACACGCGGCCGACGAGAAGCCCGAGCGGATTGACGGAGGCGTCAAGATGTCCCGCCGCGATGAGGGTGTCGCCGTCCTGCGTTATGCTCAGGCCCTCCAGGTGCAGCTGGAGGGGAAAGGTGAGACGGAAGTCAGAGAGGGCTATCTCCGTGCCGTCCGGGTTGTGGCCGTAGCGGTCAAGGAAGGCCGTGCGCAGGGTCTGCTGCGTCCACGGCGAGTAGAGCGTCACCACAAAACCGCACACGAAAAGCAGCAGGGCGATGATAGCGAATATCAGCGCCTTGCCGGTTTTTCGGATGATGTCAGCGGTTTTCACTGTTCTGGGGTGTGATGAAACGTGGTATATAATCTTAAAACCGCGGTGCAAAAAGAATGTTCAGGCCGCCGATGCGGACCTGCCGGAATTTCAGGCTTCCTTGATCTGGGAGACTCTCACGCGCCGGCCCTTGAGCTTATAGGGCTTGCAGGCTTCGATTATTTCGCGGGCACGTCCTGCGGGGACGGCTACGTAGGCGCAGTGGTCGCGCAGGTCGATTTTGCCCAGCTCCGTGGCCTCGATGCCGCTGTTGCGCAGGATGAAGCCGGCCACGTCGCCGCGCGAGATTTTCTCGCGGCGCCCGGCGTTGATGTAGAGGGTCGTTATTTTCGGCAGGCAGGCCTCCTCGGGCAGTTCGGAGGGTTCGACGCGTCCGGCCGTCCTGACGAAGGGAGGAACCTTGTCCTTGTCCGAAATGATCGCGTAGACCTGGCCTCCTGCGCCCTGGCGGGCGGTGCGGCCGTTGCGGTGCGTCCAGACTTCGGGGGTGAGGGGCAGATGGTAGTGGACTACGGCATCTACGCCTTCGATGTCGAGGCCGCGCGCGGCCAGGTCGGTCGATATCAGCACGGGCGTGCTGCCGTTGCCGAACATGATCAGGGCGCGCTCGCGCATGTCCTGCTCCATGGCGCCGTGGTATAGGCCGGCGGGTATTCCGGCGCCGCGCATGGCGCCCCACACGCGGTCGGCTGCCTCGCGGTGGTTGACGAATACCAGCGTTCGCGCCCCGCAGAGCTTGTGCAGAAGAGCTTCGAGGGTCTCCAGCTTGTCGGCGCTGGCGCTGTGGACTTCGAGGATGTCAGGCTGCGGGGCCGGCGCGCCCGCGCCGAAGAAGTTCAGCACCATATGCAGCGCAACCGGAAAGCGCAGCATTCCCGTGCGGTAGTACACATAGGCGAGCAGCAGACCGAGCAGGAACGCATAGAAAAACTGCTCCAGATTGGCGTGGTACAGCGCAAACAGCAGGGCGGAAACGAAGGCGCCGGGCGCCTGTCCGTAGCGCGCGAGCCGTCCTGCGACCAGACCGCGGAACAGCAGCTCCTCGCACAGCGGTCCGAGCAGGCACACGCAGACGATGTTGACCGCGAGCGGCATCGCGTTTACCATATCGTCCACG
>USGZ01000260.1 GCA_900554265.1 uncultured Porphyromonadaceae bacterium | reverse complement strand
TTATAGCCCAGCGCCGAAGCGTAGACGTCCATCAGCGCCGTCGACATCAGTTCGCCCTGGGCGAGAATCTCCTTCTCGCCGGCCTCGCTGAAGGGATGGGCCAGGATGGTCCGTATGGTGGCCCACGACGTCTCCAGCCGGCGGCGCGCCTCCTGGCGGCAGGCCTCGCTGTCGAAAAGACCCTCGACGACGCCGGCGTACTTGGCCATCAGCGCATTGAGGGTCTCCTGCGCGCCGGGGATGTTGCCTTTGTACAGGTATTCAGCCAGTTCCACCAGCGAATTGGTGGTCCCGGCCATGGCGGAGAGTACAAGAATATTGCCTTTGCCCGACTTCAGCGTCAGCTCGGCCACGTGCTTTATGCGCTGAGGTGTGCCGACGGATGTTCCTCCGAATTTGAGTACTTTCATCTTCACATTGAAAATTTCGGCGCAAAGTTACTCAAAATCCCGCATATACTGAAATTTCCATGCCCCGGGGCAGCGGAGAATGGAAAAAATGTATTACCTTTGCTCTGTTAAGCCCCTGATTCTGCGGGGCCGTCCGTTAAAAGCATCGTCCCGATATGAAGAATATAGTTGTCCGCGCCGCTTCCGGCATCGTATATGTTGCTCTGATTGTGGGTTCCATCCTCGGAGGGCCGACCTGGTTCCTGGGCCTCACGGTCCTTTTCGGCATACTCGCCACCGTCGAGTTGCAGAAGGTTATCGGCATATGCTTCGATTCCTGGACGGACATCCTCTGTCTGCTGCTGGACATGACAATGGTAACGGTGATGAGCCTCTGCGCCTACGCCGGGCCTTTATATCTCGTTGCCGGGCTTCCGGCGGCCCTTGCGCTCTACTTTCTTGCCCGCGGCGTCCTGGCACTCTACGACCGGCGCCCGCATCCGTTCCGCAACGTAGCCTGGTCCTTCATGTCCGTTTTCTACCCCGGGCTGCCGCTAATGACCCTCAGCATGCTCTACAACGACTCGCTTCCGGCAAGCAAGTGGCTTGTCCTGATAATGTTCGTCATGATCTGGCTCAACGACACCGGCGCCTACTGCTTCGGCTCGACCCTGGGGCGGCACAGGATGTTCCCGCGCCTGTCGCCGAAGAAGTCCTGGGAGGGCTTCGCCGGGGGGCTGCTCTGCTGCCTGCTGGCCGGCTGGGCCTGTTCGGCATGGTTCAACGACCTGGGTTGGCCACTGTGGACATGGCTTCTCGCCGGCGCCGCCGTCTGCGCCTTCGCCACCTGGGGCGACCTTTTCGAGTCCATGCTCAAACGCAATGCAGGAGTCAAGGATTCCGGTTCCATCATTCCCGGCCACGGCGGCATCCTGGACCGCATCGACTCGCTCCTGTTCGTATCTCCCGCCATCCTTATCTTATACTTATGCATAAACTGATTCCCGTACTGGCGCTGCTATGTGCCGCCGGTACAGCAGGCGCGCAGACCGTTCTGCGCGTCAATCGTGTGGGCTACCTGCCCGACGATGTCAAGACTGCCGTCTATCTCGGCCAGACTGACCCAGAAGAACTCGCGTTCGCTATTTCCGGCGCGCCGGTGGACAGCGTCGTCGCCGCTCCGGCCTGGGGGGCGATTCCCTATGCCGCCCGCGTCTACTTCTCCTCCGCCGCTCCAGGCGAGTATGTGCTAACGGCCATGCGCGGCGACAGCACTGTAGCGAGCGAGACCGTGCGCGTCGGTTCCGATGTCTATTCCCGCCTTGCCCTCAACGAACTGCCGCTTGTCTACCTGCGCCAGCAGCGCTGCGGCTATAATCCGGTTCACGACGCCCTCTGCCATCAGCACGACGGCTTCCGCGTGCTCAGCGGCAGCCTCGACGGCGACAGTGTCGACGTCCGCGGCGGATGGCACGACGCCTCGGACTATCTCCAGTATCTGCCGACCTCGGCCAATACCGTCTACCAGCTGCTGTTCGGCTACAAAATGCAGCCGGAAGCCTGGGGCGACACTCACGACGCCATGGGCCGTCCAGGCGCCAACGGAACCCCGGACATCCTCGACGAAGCCCGCTGGGGACTTGAGTGGATGCAGCGCATGAATCCCGAGCCGGGCGTCTATTTCAACCAGATAGCGGACGACCGCGACCACCGCTTCGCCGGACTGCCGGCCGACGACAACGTCGACTACGGCCGCGGTGCCGGGGGCGCACGACCCGTCTACCCGGTTTCCGGCGAGCCCTACGGCCTGCAGCGCTATAAGAACCGCAGCACCGGCGAGGCTTCGTCGGTAGGCAAGTTCGCCTCGGCCTTCGCCTTAGGCGCCGAAGTGTTCGCCGGGCGCGACTCCGCATTCGCCGCCGACCTCCGCCGCCGTGCCGAAGCGGCCTACGACTATGCCCTGGCTCATCCCGGAGCCTCCCAGACAGCTCCGTGCGTCAGCCCGTACTTCTATGAGGAGGACAACTGGACCGACGATGTCGAGCTCGCCGCCGCGTCCCTCGGAAAAATGAGGGAGGCAGGCGTCTACGGCCGTCTGGAGCCGACGACTCCCTGGATGGGCGCCGACTCCGCGCGCCACTATCAGTGGTATCCCTTCGTGAACTTGGGCCACTACGAGCTGGCCGCGTGTCCGGACAGCACCCTCAGCGCCGAATTCACCGCCCTGATGGCCAAGGGCCTGCGCGACACCGCCGCCCGAGGCCGACAGAACGCCTTTCGCTACGGCGTGCCCTTCATATGGTGCTCGAACAATCTCGGCGTGGCTTTCCTGACTCAGGCAATGCTATACCGCGAACTTACCGGCGACGACAGCTTCGCCGAGGACGAAGCCGCCGTCCGCGACTGGCTCTTCGGCCTCAATCCATGGGGGCAGACTATGATAATGCTCCCCGCCGACGCCGGCATCGCCTCGCCCCTGGACCCACACTCCGCCATGACCGACCGCAGCGCCGGCGGGCGCCCGGGCCGCGACTGGCTCGTAGGCGGCATTGTCGACGGTCCGGTCTACAACAGCATCTACAGCAACTTGTGGGGCGTCCATCTGCGCAACGAGGATGCCTTCGCGCCCTTCCAGGGCCGCGCCGTCTACCACGACGACTATTCCGACTACAGC
>USGZ01000259.1 GCA_900554265.1 uncultured Porphyromonadaceae bacterium | reverse complement strand
GGTGCTCGTAGCGGCGCAACTCGCTCTCGGTGCGCTCGACGTTTTCGCGTATGCGGGCCTCTGTGCGCTGGCGCTCCCGGTCGGCATTGCGGCGCTCCTGGCGCACCGTCGCGGAATTGCGGGGACTGCGCCGTCCGCGTGGCGAGGCTCCGGAGGCATCGGCGAAGCCTATACCCAGAATCAGCGCCACAAAAGCGAAAACATATGCCAGCCGCCGCAAACGCATGATACCAGTTTATCTGAGGGTATTCTGGATTATACGGAGCATGGCTGCCGTATCGAGGCGACGGTAATCCGCTGGAATGGAGGGACGACCGACGGTCAGAGGCTTGTTCCAGTCGGTCCTGTCGGCCGTCCAGCGCAGACTGCCCGAAAGTGACTTGCCACCGAAAGTGGCCCGGAGGTTCGCCCGGCTGCCGATCAGGCCTGCTCCGGTATTTGCGAAATCCGAATATTCAAACTTCACTCCGCCGCCCGCATTCACGCCCACGGCTTCCAGGCGGGAGGCCTCGCTGCCGAACGGCATGGGAGTTGCGGCGGTAAAATAAATCTCGTCCGCGGAACGCCGCGGAATCATGGTCCAGCGCACGACGTCCTCGCCGATGGCGCCCCCGTCGGCCGCGGCGAGGGTGAATGCGGAGAGCGACCCGGCGCCAACCGTGCCCCGGCCGAGGACGAAGGCCTGGCCGAGAAGGGCGCTCTGCAGGTCGTCCAGCGTCAGGCCGGTGCTGTTGCTGAAGCGTGCGAAACTCTCGGTATAAGCTATTTTGAGAGGCTTGACGACGAACATCACCGAGTCGCGGTCGACATACAGCTCGGCTACCTTTATGCCGATTTTGCGGAACACCATCGAAATGCACTGACCTTTCACCATCTCGGCCTTTCCCGAGGCCGAGAAGCGCACGGGCTCACTAATTTCGATTTTCATGGGGGCCGACATCGATGTCCACGGAGCATAGGAAGCGGCGAGATTGCCGAAACACTCGTCGAGCGACACTTCGCCGTATGTTCCGCCGGCGACGGTCGTCGGTCGGCGACTGCCGCAGGAAGCCAGACCGATGATGAGAAGGACGGCGACGGCCGCGGCCGCTATTCTATAGATAGATTTCATTGTCATTTGAAGTAATAAGCCTTGTTTTCGTATTTCTTACGGATAAGTTCGTCGTCGGGCGTAATCTCGAGAGCGCGGCGCCAGAATTCGACGGCCTCGTCAGGGCGTCCGTTCATATAATATATGTCGCCGGCATGGTCGAGGATGTCGGCGCTCGGCTCCTGAGGCTCGGGGATTTCCGTCGACGATTCCTCTGCAGCCTCGGGCGTGCATACAGCCAGGGCGCGGTCGATGTACTCAAGAGCGCGCCCATAGTCGCGCTTCTTGAAGAGTACCCAGGCGTAGGTGTCGATATATGTGGCGCTGCCGGAATTGGCGGCCACGGCTATGGAGGCGTAGACTTCGGCGCGGGGCAGGTCTCGCTCCTCCTGGGCCATGAGGTAGGCCGCGTTATTGAGAGCCAGGTAGTTGTCGGCGTCGTAGTTTATGGCCTTGTCGTAGGCGGCCAGGGCGCTGTCCGGCTCGTTGAGTCCGGAGTACAGATCGCCTTTGAAGGCGAATACCGTGGCCAGGGCCTTGGGATTGTGGTTCGGTTCAATCTCGATGCTGTCCAGCATGGCGATACCTTCGCGCGGGAGGTCCATCTGCGAAAGACCCGAGGCGCCCATTATGGCTGCGTAGAGGTCGCCTGGGAAACGGCCCAGCGACTGGCGCGCGAAATCGACAACCTTCACCGAGTCCTGCAGCATGCCGTACTCGCGGATTATGGCGTCGTAGAGCTCCATGTCGCTGTGGTCGAGGTCCAGAGCGAACTCGTACTGCTCGACGGCGCCGGCATGGTTGCCTGTCTCGGAATAGTAGTCGCCGAAGAGCTCGTGTAGGCTGGATTCGCCGGGATTTATTTCCTGGAGCGTGGTAAAAAGAGCCTCGATGTCGGCCGGATTGGTCACGGAGTCGTTGTAGACCTGGGTCACGTACTCGCGGAGCATGGAGAATTTCTGCTCGTACTCCAGGTCGGGGCTCTCGATTGCCAGGCGCACTTCGCGCCGGTAGCCTACGCTGTCGCCGCGGTAGTTGTAGATACCGGCGCGCATCAGGCGCACGGTGCCGTTGTCCGGTTCGAGGGCCGTGGCGCGGTCCAGGTATGCCATCGCCGAGTCGTTCTCATTCAGGCCGGTAAACATGGCGCTGATGAAAAGCATCGCATTGACGTCCCTGGGAGCCTCGGCGCTCAGGCGCCGCAACTCGTCGCGCACGGAGGCGCTGTCGCCGAGCAGACGCTGAGCCTGAATCTTGAGCCTCACCAGCTGGGGATTGCCCGGCAGGGTCTCCTGCAGACGACTGTAGACGTCGATGGCGCGACGGATGGAAGGCGTGTCGCTGTAGGCTTTGCCTTTGTTCACCAGGGCCTCGGCAAGATGGATTGCGGGGTCGGTGCGGCTGGGCATCAGGGTATCCAGCATCTCGCACATGGAAATCAAATCGTCGTAACGTCGCAGCAAAGTTGCCATGAAATGCATCTTGCCGGCGTATACGTCGTTGGTCGGCTCGAGCATGAAGCGGCGGCGGATTGCGTTATAGATATCCTCTACGGCGCTGGAATCGCCGCCGGCGGTCGCAAGTTCCATTTCAGCCAGCGAGGCAGCGATGTAGGCGTCCGATGGATTCAGCCGTGCGGCGCGCCGCAAAAGCATATAGACGTCGGTGTTCTGTTTTTCCTCGATCTGGTCTATCGAAGCCTGCATGAAGATGTAGTCGGCCTTGCGGCGGTCCATCTCCGCCTCGGCGCCGCGGTTACCGCGGGCATAGACACCAAGCAGGCAGAAGACGCTGAGGAATATGAGTATGATTTTTTTCACGGTCTTTTTGAGTTGAGAGTTGAGAAATTTAGCTATTATAGCTAAGATAGCTAAAGCCAGCGAGCCTGGCCCCCTACCCGACTCCGGTATGTCCGAAGCCGCCTGCGCCGCGTTTCGTCTGGCTGATGCTCTCGGTCAGGCAAAATTCCGCCCGCT
>USGZ01000258.1 GCA_900554265.1 uncultured Porphyromonadaceae bacterium | reverse complement strand
CAGCCCTTCGGCGCAACGGTAGTCCAGGGCCGGCGCCGTGTCGGCACCGATGGCCATGCCAGTGGCTGCGGCAAGCGTCAGAATGGCGCTTATAAGTTGTTTCATAGTAAGATCGGAGGTAGGGACAGTATTATAAAGGAAAAACGCGCACGGAATCCCGGAGCGGGAATCCGGGCGCGTCGTATCGTACGGGTCTGCGGATTACATGTTCATGCCGCCGTCGACCTGGATGACCTGGCCGGTGACGTAGGAGGACATGTCCGAGGCGAGGAAGGTTGCCACATCGGCGATATCCTCGACCTTGCCGCCGCGGCGCAGGGGGATTTTCTTAATCCATTCCTCGCGGATGTTGTCGGGCAGGGCGGCGGTCATGGCGGTCTCGATGAAGCCGGGGGCGATGGCGTTGGCGCGGATGCCGCGGCTGCCTACTTCCTGGGCGATGCTCTTGGCAAGGGCGATCAGGCCGGCCTTGGAGGCGGCGTAGTTGCTTTGGCCGGCGTTGCCGTGGACGCCCACGACGGATGCCATATTGATGATGCTGCCGCCGCGCTGGCGAAGCATGATGGGAAGCACTGCGTTGATAAAGTTGAAGGCGCTCTTGAGGTTGACGGCGATTACGGCGTCCCACTGGGCCTCGGTCATGCGCATCATCAGGCCGTCCTTGGTGATGCCGGCATTGTTGACAAGAATGTCGATGCGGCCGAAGTCCTTGTGAATCTGCTCTACGACTTCCTTGGTCTGGTTGAAGTCGGCGGCGTTGGAGGCATAGCCTTTGGCCTTGACTCCGAGTGCCTCTATTTCCTGTTCGGTCTGCTTGCCGTTTTCGTCGATTACAAGGTCGGTGAATGCGATGTTGGCGCCTTCGGAAGCGAAGCGCAGGGCGAGGGCCTTGCCGATGCCGCGGGCTGCGCCGGTGATGAGCGCGGTTTTTCCTTCTAGTAATTTCATTTCTATGATCGGTTTAATTTCATTGCCGGAGGGGCTTTCGTCGTTGCCAACGGGAGCACGCTCCTTTGGCTGTGCAAAAATACGAATTTTTACCGGTTCGCCGGCGCGATCTCGCTGAAAAAATGTATCTTTGCGTAAAATTCGCCCCCACCATGATTTTTTACCGCATATACCAGGTTCTCGTTATGGCGCCGCTGATGCTGGCGCTCACTGTAGTAACCGCGCTGACAACCATCCTTGGCTGCGCCCTCGGCATGGGCTCCGTGTTCGGCTACTGGCCCGCGCATTTCTGGGCCAGGTGCTTCTGCTGGCTGGCTTTCGTGCGCGTCGAGGTCCGCGGTCGCGAAAACATCCGCAACAGGACCAACTACGTGTTCGTGGCCAACCACCAGGGCGCCTACGACATCTTCGCAATCTACGGCTTCCTCGGCCACACCTTCAACTGGATGATGAAGAAATCCCTCGAACGGATACCGCTGGTAGGCTACGCCTGCCGCATATCCGGGCAGATATACGTAGACAATTCCACTCCCTCCGGAGTGCGCGAGACCATGGAGACGGCCGAGAAGCGCCTGCGCAAGGGCATGAGCGTCGTTGTCTTCCCCGAAGGCAGCCGCACTCGCGACGGACGCCTCCACGCCTTCCGCCGCGGCGCCTACACCCTGGCCGTCGAGTTCGGCCTGCCGGTGGTACCCGTGACTATCGACGGCGCATACCGCGTCATGCCCCGTACGGCCATCGCCCCGCGTCCGGGCCGCATCATTCTGACCATCCACAAGCCCATACTCCCCGGCGAGAGCGGCAAGCACGAGCTCTCCGACCTTATGGAGGCATCCCGCGCGGCCATAGCCTCGGCACTTCCCGCAGCGCAGCGGTGAACTTTGGCGCGCCGCCGGCGTTATAAAATGTAAGCGCATCCGAGCGCAGGCGTCCGTGCGGTCGCCGAAGAATCAGTAAAACCCCATATTTATGAAACTTACAAAATCCATCTTTGTCAGCGCCCTGACCATCATCGGCGCTGCCGCGATAGTTTCCTCATGTTCCGACCGTCCCGATATCGAGGGCACATGGCAGGGCAATCAGGAGCGCATTCAGGTTGCCGGAGCCTCCGAGGCCTTCTCGACCGTAAGCATCGACTTCGCTCCTTCGGCGGAAAAGAACGCGCCCGGGCTGGTGAATCTCAGCGCGGTGGTCGAGGTTCATGCTCCCGCCGCTTCTGCCGACTCCGGTGCGGTGCAGCCCTGGCAGGCCAACGTTACGGCCACGGCTTCGGTGTCCGGCACCTATGTGTTCGAGGAGCACGAGGACGACGACATCATCCTCAGTCTCGACCGGTCGACGCTGCTTGTCCGGGTGGACCCCGCCGGAGTCGTATCGACCTTCAACGTCCTGGACGGCACCGATTCCGCAGCCCTCGACTCGCTGACGCAGGCTGCCGTGGCCCAGTGGTCGCAGGCAATCGGCCGAGGTGTAATGGAGCAGTTCGGCAAATATAGCCGCATCGAGGACATCAAGGTACACCACGGCGACATGCTCACGGCCGAAATCGCCGACCGCGACCTCACCTTCCGCCGCACCGCAGCCCGGTGAAAGGAGCGGCCCTCTACGCGTCCTGAGGGTGTTGCCAAACCACGAAATGTAGGGACGCACGGCTCGTGCGCCCCCTGTAATGCCTTGATAATCAACGGACGCACGAGCTGTGCGTCCCTACGGGCGGCCGAAACATTTTTTTTCAACACCCTCCAAACCTGGCAAAAGCAACAAAATGCTCAGCGCCTTACGCTGAGCATTTTTTGTACCGTAAACCCTACGAACGAGGGAATGACAGCATGACTCATCGCCTCGAGACTCTCCGCCGGGTTCGAGGTCGAAAGTGCGATTACCGTCGCTCCGGAGGCCATGCCCGCGCGAAGGCCGTTGAAAGAATCCTCGAACACATAGCAGTCGCCGGCAGGTACGCCGAGGAGTTTGGCCGCCAGCAGATAGCCCTGCGGGTCGGGCTTGCTGCGGCTCACGCTTGAATCCGTCAGCACCTGGCTGAACATGGCGCGGAAACCCGGAGTCCGCGCGAACAGGCGCCGCATCTTGGCGTCGCCGCTGCTGGTCACTATCGCCGTCGGGA
>USGZ01000257.1 GCA_900554265.1 uncultured Porphyromonadaceae bacterium | reverse complement strand
TCGGCAGTCATGCAGTTTTCCGCGGCAACTGTTGCGGCGAGGGTTCGCGTACGCACCGGGTATCCTGTCGCAGGATTCACGATATGGCCGTAGTCGCGGCCGTCGGCGCCGAGGCGGTAGTTGCGGTAGTTGCCGGATGATGCCAGCGAAGCCTGCTCCGGACCGAGTTCCACGACGGTATACCGTTCGTGAGCCAGACCGCGGACAGGAGCGTCGACCTGGATTCGCCAGCGGCTCCCCCTGGGGCTGAGGCCGCGCACGCGGACTTCGCCTCCGATTTCGACCATGTAATCGCATATGCCGTTCCGCTCGAGCATCTCGCCGATGCAGTCTACCCCGAAGCCCTTGGCGAGGGAGGAGAAGTCGAAAGCCGTCGCCGGGCTTTTCTTGAAGACTCTGCCGGCGGAATCAATAGCGCAGGCCTGCATCCCGACTGAGCGCAGACATTCGGCAATCCCGGCGGAATCTGGAAGCCGGACGTCGCCGTCGGGTCCGAAGCCCCAGAGATTGGCCAGCGGGGCGACGGTAGGATCGTAGAGACCGCCGGAGAGGGCGTTGACACGCGCTGCGCAGGCGAACACGCGGGCGAAGCGCGGCCCTACGCTGTCCTGCCGGTTCTCGTTGACGGCGCGGACCGTCGAGGCGGGGTTGAATACCGACAGCTCGGCATCCACCTGCCGCATGACCTCGAGCAGGGAATCCTGCATGTCCGCCGGCGCGGAATAAACAATATGATAGGTTGTGCCCCACGTTTCTCCGCTGTTGGAAAAATATTTTTCCGAACAGCTTGCAAATATCAAAAATAATGCCGAAATTAGCGGCAATCTCAAACTGCGAATCATAAAACCTGCACAAACGTTAATTCCATTCTGCAAAAATAGCTCATTTACCGGAACAATTCGCGCCGCCAGGCGTTAAAATCAAAGACCAATTTCAAAAACAGGAAACCAAACCCGAAAAAAATCCACTTCTAACCCGATTGATATGCAGCGATCATTCATCTTTCTGGCCAACGGTTTCGAGGAAATCGAGGCACTTACCGTAGTCGACGTCCTGCGCCGCGCAGGCATGGACATCAGCACCGTATCCATCACAGGCGATACCAAAGTGACCGGCGCCAACGGCATTCCCGTAGTAGCCGACCTCAAGTTCGAGGACGCCGACTTCAGCGACGCCGAATGGCTGATAGTTCCCGGCGGCATGCCCGGGAGCGAGAATCTCCACAAATTCGCACCTCTGGGCGAACTGCTCAAAAAGCACACTGGCAAAATCGCAGCCATCTGCGCCGCCCCCGGCGTAGTGCTCGCGCCTCTGGGCCTGCTCGAAGGCAAGGAAGCCACCTGCTATCCGGGATTCGAAGAAGTATGCCGGCAGCACGGCGCGACGATGCGCGATTCGCGTGTGGTCGACGCCCCGAACCTGATTACTGCCAACGGACCATCGTCGGCGCTGCTCTTCGCGCTGGATATCGTAGCCAACAGTCTCGGCATCGACGCCGCGCAGACAGTAGGCTCCGGCATGTTGCTCTACAAGAAGAGCATGAACTACTACTTCTGACCAAACCACCTCATAAGCGGCTGACTATCAACAGGGACGCGAATCATCGCGTCCCTGTTGCATCTGAGAATCACGTCGCTTGTCGCCGACTGAATTATTCGGCCCGGCTCAGAACAGGTCGAAGAAGCCTCTGGAGGCCTTCCTGCGCTTTTCGCGGATGACTTCCTCATCCTCGGAGCCGTCGTTACAGCAGCAGTCGTCGAAACGGGCCGAATAGCTCTCGCGGCAGGACTTGTACTTTTCCCACATCTCGGAGGTCCCCTTGGCGTCGCGGTCGAACTGGAGGGTATTGGAGATGTCGATGTTGATGCTCATGGCCACTCTCCTGGCGTCGATTTCCGCGCCGATGAAGTTGAAGTTCCAGCCCAGCTCCTTCAGGGCGGAAATCATGGAGGCGACTTTTTCCCTGTCATAGTGGGTGGAGCTGTTCTCCATGCCGTCGGTGATGATGGTCACGGAGGCGGTGGCGCCCACATCGCCGCCGATTTTGGCGCGCAGGTCGGCCAGGGTGCTACCCACGGCGTCGTAGAGCGGCGTGCAGCCCCAGGGCCGGTAGTCCTCCCGGCTTATGGCGCGAGCCTCGGCGACGGGCACGTTCTTGAGCAGGTAGCGCGAAGGTATCCGGCTCTGCGACTGGAAGGCGTAGATCGAGAGGTAGTGCTCCTGGGTGTCGGCGTACTTTTCCTGCGAGCTGCGGATACTGTTGATCACTTCGTTGCAGCCGCCGACGGTCTGCTCGGTCACGGGCTGCATGCTCCCGCTCTCATCGAGGACGATGAGATTGAATATCTTTGTTTTCATTTTGAGTTTCTGAGGGTTAGGTATTGGACTGATCTGAATATTTATCAGCGGTGTTGCAAGACTCGGAGTTTGCACGCCCGTAGGGATGCTGCCTGGAGCATCCGTAGGTTATCAGCGCCTTATGGCGGATGCACGAGCGTGCATCCCTACGGTTCGCGGTTTTGCTACACCCGCAACAGGAATAGGCTACCACTTGAAGAATCCGAAGCCTCTTTTCTTTTCGGAGGGTCCGGAATCCTCGCGGATGCTGTAGAGGCTCGCAGGACGGGAGGGGGAATCGTCCTCGCACCCTTCGCTGGCAAGCATATTGCTCTGGAGAATACGCCGCTGGAAATTGCGGCGGTCGTAGTTTTCGCCTGTCAGGGATTCCACGAGCCGCTGCAGTTCGGCAAGCGAGAATTTGCTGTCCAGGAGCCGGAAGACGACGGGTTCGGTCGCCAGCAGTTCGCGTAGCCGCTTGCGGGAGAACCCGATGATACTGTCGTGGTCGAAAGCGAGAGGAGGCAGTTCGTCGACGGGGAACCAGGCCGCGCTCGCGGCATCGTCGCCGGCAATGATGCGGTAGTCCGTCTTGCTTATCAGACCCAGGAAAGCCACCGTGACGACGCGCCCGCGGGGGTCGCGGCCTACGGCGGAAAATACTCCGAACTGGCGGAGCCAGGCGTCTGCTATGCCCGTCTCCTCGCGCAGCTCCCGGGCCGCGCACTCCTCGATGGTCTCGTCCATGCGCATGAAGCCCCCGGGAAGAGCCCA
>USGZ01000256.1 GCA_900554265.1 uncultured Porphyromonadaceae bacterium | reverse complement strand
CCCCAGCGCGTCAACCTGGCGCGCCACTGCGGCGACTTCATCCTGCGCCGTGCCGACGGCGCCTGGGCCTACCAGCTGGCCGTGGTCGTCGACGATGCCGCCATGGGCGTGACCGAGGTTGTCCGCGGCTGCGACCTGCTTCAGTCCGCCGCCCAGCAGATATACCTCTACCGCCTCCTGGGCCTCGACGCCCCCGCGTTCGCCCACGTGCCCCTGGTATGCAACGCCGAGGGCCGGCGCCTGTCCAAACGCGACGCTTCGCTGAGTATGGAAGCCCTGCGCGCCCGCCATACTCCCGGCGAAATCCTCGGCATGGCCGCCGCCATGGCCGGCCTCATCCCCTATTCCGCCTCAGTCACCCTGCGCGAGCTCCTGGAAGCGTTTTCATGGTCCAGACTCCCCGCCGTCCGCAATTTACCCGCCCCGGAGGCCTGAGTTCGCGGCGAAATCGCTATCTTTGCACAAAACTTCAAAATCACCGATATGGAATTCAGCAACGACTATCTATCAGGGCTCGTCGAGAGCGGGCTGAAGAAACTGCAGTACCCGGAAGTGGCCCCGCGCCTGTTCGACCCCGTGCGCTATACCCTCGAAGGCGGCGGCAAGCGTCTGCGCCCCTGCCTGCTGCTGGCGGCATACGCGGCCCTGAGCCAGCGCAACCCCGAGGACGTCCTCGACCAGGCCCTGGCAGTCGAGATGTTCCATAACTTCACGCTGCTCCACGATGACGTGATGGACCGCGCCGACATCCGCCGCGGCCGCCCGACCGTCCACGTGCGCTGGAACGACAGCGTGGCCATCCTCAGCGGCGACGCCATGCTCACCTATGCCACGCAGCTGCTGGCGAAATGCCCCGCCGGGGTCCTGCCCGACATCCTGGCCATCTTCAACGGCACGGCTATGGAGGTCTACGAAGGCCAGCAGCTCGACATGGAGTTCGAGAGCCGCCAGGATGTGACAGTGGGCGAATATCTGGAGATGATACGTCTCAAGACCAGCGTGCTCCTTGCCTGCGCCCTGGCCATCGGCGCCCGCATGGCCGACGCTCCCGAGGAAGTGCGCCGCAATTTCTACGACTACGGCATCAACCTCGGCCTGGCCTTCCAGCTGCGCGACGACTGGCTGGACACATTCGGCGACCCGGCCGTGTTCGGCAAGGAGATTGGCCGCGATATCGTGAACCGCAAGAAGACCTGGCTCCTCATAACCGCCCTGGAGGAATCCGACGGCGATCTGGCCGCCATCCTCGGCGAGACCCTCGACGACGCCGAACTTATCCGCCAGGTAGTCCGCGTCTACAACGGCCTCGACCTCAGCCGCCGTTGCTGCGCCCTGGCAGAGCGCTACTCGCAGAAAGCACTCGAAAGTCTGGCGAAAATCGACATGGGTTCACGCGAGCGCGAGTACTTCACCTCCCTGGCCCTTGCCGCCGCAAACCGCGCGCATTGAAATGATAGACACACATACACACCTCTACGACCCTGCCTACGCGGAGGAGGGTCAGCCCGTCGGCGCCCTGACCGGACAGATTGCCGCCGTCGACCGCGCCGTGGGCGCCGGTGTCGGCATGATGCTGATGCCCAACGCCGAAATCGCCTCGATAGCGCCACTGCGCGCCCTCCACGCCGCCCGCCCCGACTGCACGCGCATGGCTATGGCCCTGCATCCGACCGAGCTCGGCGACGACTGGCGCGCCAACCTTAAGATAGTGCTCGACGAAATCGACGCCCACGCCGGCGACTACGTGGCCATCGGCGAGTGTGGCATCGATCTCTACATGGACTGTAGCCACGAGGACGAGCAGATGCAGGCCTTCGAGGCACAGTGCGCCAAGGCCCGCGAGCTCTCGCTGCCCCTGCTGATTCACTGCCGCGAGGGCCTGCCGCAAACTCTGGAGGTGCTTCGCCAGTTCCCGGACGTCCCTGCCGTGTTCCATTGTTTCGGCGGCACGCCGGCAGATGTCGAGGCCATACGCCGCGTCGGCGACTACTGGTTCGGCATCGGCGGAGTGGTGACCTTCAAGAACTCCAGGCTGCGCGAAACGCTGCCCGCAATCGGCGCCGACCGTCTTCTGACCGAAACCGACGCCCCATATCTCGCGCCCGTCCCTTACCGCGGCAAGCGCAACGAAAGCGCCATGATACCCATCATCGTGGATACCATGGCGCAGGCTATGGGTATGGACCCGCAGGAAATGGCCGCCGTCACCACCGCCAACGCTCTTAGCTTCATACCGAAGCTGAGGCGTTAGGTTTTAGGTTTTTTCCCGATTAATCGAGATTAATCAGGATTAATCGGGATTAATCGGGATTTTTCCTTGGGCGACGGCCTTCCTTACGGTTGGCGGATGCTCCGGGGAGCATCCCTACGGGTCCGGGCGGGCCCTTACGGGTTTATTTGCCGCGGGGGAGGATGTTGACCTGGAGGGCGTTGTAGGCGCGTTCGGCTTTGGCGCGGGCTTCTTCGAGGGTGTCGGCCGTGGCCAGGATTACGCCCATGCGGCGGTGTCCGCGGACTTCGGGCTTGCCGAAAATGCGAATCTGGACGCCGGGCTCGGCCAGGACGTTCTCGAGGTGGTCCATCTCGATGCGGTCGGTGTCGCCTTCGACGACGATGGCGCGCGAGGCCGAGGGGCCGTAGAAGCGGATGCCGGGCACGGGCAGGCCGAGCAGGGCGCGGGCGTGGAGGGCGAACTCGCTGAGGTCCTGCGAGATCATTGTGACCATGCCGGTGTCGTGCGGGCGCGGGGAAACCTCGCTGAAAATCACCTCGTCACCTTTTACGAAAAGCTCTACGCCGAAGATGCCGTAGCCGCCGAGGGCGTCGGTAATCTTGCGTGCGATTTCGCGGGCGCGCTCGAGGGCCTTGGCGCTCATGGGCTGGGGCTGCCAGCTCTGGCGGTAGTCGCCGTCGACCTGGATGTGGCCCACGGGCTCGCAGAATACCGTGCCGCTGACGCTGCGTACGGTCAGCAGGGTAATCTCATAGTCGAAATCCACGAAGCCCTCGACAATCACGCGGCCGGCGCCGGCGCGGCCTCCGGCTTGGGCCTCATGCCAGGCGGCCTCGATCTGGTCGGCGCTGCGGACGGTGCTCTGACCGTGGCCGCTGGAGCTCATCACCGGCTTTACCACCACCGGCAGGCCGATTTCGTCGATGGCCTTGCGGAATTCATCGTAAGTCTCGGCGA
>USGZ01000255.1 GCA_900554265.1 uncultured Porphyromonadaceae bacterium | reverse complement strand
CGATTCGGGAAGGTATGCCCTTGCCGCTCAGAACGCCGCCGAGGCCAGGGTAGCGGGTGTATACGGCGCCTGCGGTGGCCATGCCGCCGAACCAGCCGGGGATGTTCTCCGAGTCGGAAAGCACTATATTGTTGATGTCGCTTGCCGCGATTCTGAATTCTTCCAGTTCGCAGGTCTTGCGGGGCGCTCCGTTGTCGCCGATGGCGGAAAGGCTGATGCCGGCGGCGCAACCCAGGCCGTAGGGCGCCAGCGGATTATTGACTGTAAGCATCACTACCGGCTCTACCAGGGTAATGTCCGTTTCCTCGCCGGCGAGGAAATCGGGAAGGTCGGTAATCTCAATCGGGTCGATGGGATCTACGTCGACGAGATAGTCGAATTCGCCGCTGAAGCTGTCGACGGTGAACTTGCTCAGGTCGTAGTCGGTTGTGAGGTCTATTGCGTCAAGTCCGGAGGGGTTGAAACCGGCCTGAGGCGTGACGATGAAGTCGGCCGAAATTACGCCGATATGCTCGCTGAAGTCGAAGCAGCCGTTCTCTACGGCCATTCCTCCGGCGCCGAGTTTCCTGGTGAAGTCGATTCCGGTGACAGTCAGGTCTATGGAGATGCTTGTGCCGGTGCTTGATGCCGAGGGTATGGTCAGGCGGCCGCCGGCGGCGTGGATGCCGCGGTATTCGGCGTCCATGCAGGCCGGAACGTCAAGCACCAGATTGCGCAGCTCGATGTGCGATGTCTTGCCGGCAAGCGCTGTCGAGCGGAATGTCATGGTAAGGTGCAGCGGGTCGTTTTCATCCAGGCTCACGCGGCAGAGAGTGCGTACGGATTTGTCGACCTGAGGATTGCCGTCGCGGCCTACGCGGTAGGTGAAGTCGGTGCCGAAGCCGGGAACGGCGAACTGCACGGGAGCGGCCGCCGGTGCGCCTTGAGCGCGTTGCGAGGCGAGGGACAGGTTGACTACGGTGCTCTGCACGTCGGCGGGAGCCGGCGCGTGGATTTTGTCGATATGCGAGGCTTCGGCGTCGAAGGTGCCGCTCTTTTCGAGCACGAACCACTTGCTTCCGTTGATTTCGCGGATTTTCAGGATTGCGTCAGGGTCGTCTTCGTTCACGTCGATAATCTGGTCAAGATAGACGTCGTCGAATTCAACAGGTACAGTCAGGTCAGTCACCTTAAGTTCAGTTGTAGTGTCGATGTCGGACAAATCGTATTTGTCGTCGATACATCCGCTCACTACTCCTCCGGCGAGCATCAGCATAATGCCGGCTGCCGGGAGCGTCCTTTTTTTCATTGGAATAGGGCTAAAATGATAACAATTGGTAAAATTTGCACAAATTTAGCAAATTTTACCCAAATCCAGCGCGGTAAAAGCAAAAAGCCGCCCCTATTGCGCATTGCGCATTACGCATTGCGCATTACGCATTGTGCATTATGCATTAAAACGAGCACAGGTGCCGGTAGAGCGCGGCCAGGGGCAGACCCATCACATTGTAGAAGCATCCGTTTATGCCGCTTATGCCTGTGGCGCCTATCCATTCCTGGATACCGTAGGCGCCGGCTTTGTCGTAGGGCCGGTAGAGGTCGACGTATTCCTCGATCTGGCTGTCGGCAAGCTCGGCGAAGTGTACCTGCGTGTGTTCGGCGAAAGTCTCGCTGCGGTCGGTGCTGCTCAGCGTAACGCCCGTCACGACCGTATGCGTCCGCCCGGAGAGCATGCGAAGCATGTCGACAGCGGCGTCCCGGCTGCGGGGCTTGCCGAGGATGGCGCCTTCGCAGATAACTATGGTGTCCGCGGTTATGATGAGTTCGCCGGGTTCCAGGATATCGGCGTAAGCCTTGGCCTTGAGTCGGGACAGATAGGCAGGAACCTCCTCGGGCGCCATATCGGAGGGATAGCTCTCGTCGATGTCGCGGCCCGGGGCGATTTCAAATTCCGGTACAATCATGCCCAGGAGCTCGCGGCGGCGCGGTGAGCCCGAGGCAAGAAGAATCTTTATGCCGGCGAGTTTCTCCGAAGGCAGAGGCGGAAGTATCGTGCTCATCTTACCATCCGAAAGCCTTGACGTCGTCAAGCCAGTGCCCGTTGACCTTGAGAATTTCCTCGAGCAGTTCGCGGGCTACGCCGTAACCGCCGTCCGAGGCGGTGATGAAGGTGGCGATGTCCTTGACTTCGGGAGCTGCGTCGCGAGGCGCCACGGAAAGCCCTACGGCCTTCATGGGAGGCATGTCGGGGATGTCGTCGCCGACGAAGGCAACCTCATCCGGAGTGAGGCTGTTGGCCTCCATCCAGTCCAGAAGCTTGGGCAGCTTCTTGCTGACGCCAAGGTAGATGTCCTTCATCCCGAGCTTCTCGTAGCGAGTGCGGATGATTTCGGGACGCGCCCCGGAAATGATGGCGAGGAGGATGCCGGATTTGACGGCGAGCTGCATCGCATAGCCGTCCTTGACGTTCAGCATGCGCGCGGGTTCGCCGTCGGCATCCATCGGAACGGTCGAGGGCGAGAGCACTCCGTCGACGTCGAAGGCCACGGCTTTGATTTTGCGGAGGTTATAGTTGATTCTGCTCATTGTTCTTTGGAAAAAGTTTCCGTAATCAGGCGGCTCATGACTTCGTAGACCGGCTGCAGCTCCGCGGGCAGCGAATCGTACTGGCTTCGCATGACGGCCTTGTCGCCGCGCCGTGCCGGCCCGGTCATGGACTCGCGAGGACCTGCGGTAAATGCCTTGAGCACCGTGTTTTCGACGAGCGGACGCACAATGTCCAGCGGAAGTCCTTTGGCTGCGACGATTTCGCGGGTCTTTTCGAGCAGTATGTTCACGAAGTTATTCGAGAAGACTCCGGCGATGTGGAGCGTGCGGCGCTCTTCGGCGTCGGCGTGGTACACATGGTCGCTGAGCGCACGCGCAAGGGCGTCAGTCTGCGAGAGCGCCCCGTCGGTGCTCGCGTCGGTGAAGATGGGAATTTCCTTGAAATTCACCGGGATGCCCTTGGTGAAACTCTGGAGAGGGTAGAGGGTGCCGTTGGCAGGACTCATCGATGCGAGTGCCTCCCTTCCGACGGTGCCGGAAGTAAGCAGACACAAGGGATTTCCCGGAAGGCCCGGGTAGGTGGCGGCTACGGAGGCTATCGCGCCGTCCGGTACGCTGACAACCACGATGTCAGGCCGCATGGCGCTGAAATCGCATCCCAAGGGAAGGCCGACCGTGCAGGATGCCGGGGGCA
>USGZ01000254.1 GCA_900554265.1 uncultured Porphyromonadaceae bacterium | reverse complement strand
ATGCTTGAGGGTGTTGTGGTCCTGCCAGGTGCGGGTGCGAATCTTCCCTTCGACCAGCAGACGGGCGCCCTTGCGGATATAGTTCTCCGCATACTCGGCGTTGCGGCCCCAGAGCACCAGGCGGTGCCATTCGGTCACCTCGGGACCCTCGGTATAGCTGCCGTCCTCATTGCGGCGGCGGCGCGGGCGGTCGGAGGTGGCCAGTGAGAACTCGGCGACCTTGACGCCGTCGGCCATCCTCATACGCGGGTCTGAGCCCACGTTGCCTAAGAGTATCACCTTGTTCATGGCCCTTACTTCTTTACTGCGGCGAGGATTCCGGCGATTACGGCGGCGGAGAAGCCGCGGTCCTCCATTGCGTTTAGGCCGCGGATTGTCAGGCCGCCGGGGGTGGTGACGCGGTCGACGAGGGCCTCGGGATGGGCGCCGCCGGCGAGCATGGCGGCTGTTCCGCGCAGCATGGCGGCGCAGATGTCGGTTGCCAGACCGGGCGCGAGGCCGAGCTGGACGGCGCCCTCTACGCTGGCGCGCACATAGCGCAGGGCGAAGGCGATGCCGCAGGAGCTTACTGCCATTGCGGCCCCGAAGAGATTCTCGGGCACCTCGAAGCAGCTGCCGGTATTGCTGATGAGCCGGCGCACGAGATCCATGTCCTCCTCCGTCATGTTGCGCGAAGCCAGCAGGTTGACGCTCTCGCCGACGGTGGCGGCGATGTTGGGCAGAATGCGGACGATGCGCGGCGCGGCCAGGGCTCCGCCAAGACCGTTCTCGAGATCGGCAAGCGTAGGCACGGCGGCACAGGAGCCGATTATGGGATTGACGCGGGCGAGCGCCGGGGCCATACGGCCCAACAGCGGGGCGACGGCATCGGTCTCGACGCAGAGCAGGACGAGCACGGGGTTGGCGTCCAGAGCGGCGGTGAGGTCGGATGTCGTGACTATATTATCGACCTTGCGGAAGGCGTCAAGGCGACGCTCGCTGCGGTTGAAGAGAATTACCCGGGTGCCTCCGGCGGCTATTCCGCGGGCCATGGCGCCGCCGATATTGCCGGCACCGACCACAAGCACGCGCGGGTCTTTCGTTGTTTCCATTGTTCGTATATACGGTAAGAGGTTTATTCAGAGAAATTTAGGTGCGGTAATATAGAGGCCGAGGGAAATGCCGCCGTTGAAGCGGCCGCGGCCGCCGTCGTAATTGGCGTAGGCGCTGACATTTCCGAATGGAAGATGGTAGCAGGCGGCGAGCTCGCCGAAGAACTCGCAGGAACCGAACCAGCGCCCATAGCGCGCCGAACAGTCGCCGGCCTCGAGAATTTTGCGTAGCGGCACGTAGGCGTAGGCGTTGAGGCGCACGCTGAGGTCCTCCATCGGCTTATAGACCGGCACAAGACCTAGAGCCACGTAGCTGTTGTCGCGGAAATCGGCGCGGAAGTTGTTGTTCGACGAAGGGGTAGGGGCGAAGAAGGCCGCGGAACTCTTGGCGGCATAGTAGTTCTCGTAGAGATGCTTGGTGCTGAGCACGGTATATCCTTCCAGACCGAGAGCGAAGCGGCGGCTGAGGTCGAGATAGCTTTTGGCGGTAATGCTGCCCTGCACCCACCAGCGGGTTTTGCGTCCGTCGCCGGCCACGGCGTCGCTGTAGGTCCTGAAAGAGGATTTGCCGCCCACACCGGCCACCTCGGCGCGCAGCATATGACCGGATGTAGGATAGACCTCATTGTCGAGGGTATAGCCGGTATATCGCAGAAAGGCCTGTCCGAGTGTCTCGCCGATATGGTCGCGCTCGATTCCGGCCACGGCGGCTTCGGCCGAAGAATAGAAGGTATTGTAAATCCGGCCCAGGCCGATGCCGGCGTCGATGCGGCCGCTGCGGCCTGCGCCGAGGGCGAAACCGGTCTTGGCGAAGTACTGGTGGGCGCGCACGGCGGAGGGCTCCTGCTCGCGGAAGAAGAGCTTGTCGGACTCGGGATAGGTGTGCCGCTGTGCCACGGCTTCGAAGGTGAAGGCCGCGGGCTGACGTGTGTGCAGGAAGATGCTGCCGCGGAAGACGCCCGCCATGTAGCTCTGCCCTATCCATGCCTCCAGGGAACTGTTGACGGAGCTGAAGCTCAGACTGCGGTAGTCGGCGCTGAGGTAGACGAAGCTGTTGTTGGTCGAGGTTATGAATCCGCCGAAGCCGGCGCTGAGACGCCCCTTGACGCGCGTGTCAAGAGTCATGGAGAAGAGGCCGGTCGAGGGATTGTAGTGCGCCTCGGGGCGCAGGATGGAGAACTTGCCCGACGACAGGGCACGGTAGAAGGCCAGGCGCGCCGTGCCTACGCCTATGGTATCGCAGCCGTGGCGCGGGCTGAAGAGGTATTCGACGTAGGCGTTCTGGCCCGGTGTGCCGCCGCGGACGGCTACGCTGTCGAAGCGCAGGTAGGGAGTGCGGCTCTTGAAGATATTGCGGCGCAGGCGCACGGCCTCGGGCGTGGTGCGCGTGGTGATGCGGCTGCGGATGGAGTCCATCGAGGCCATGGCGGTCTCGTAGCCCTTAGCGTAGATTGCCCGCGCCTTGGGGAAGTCCAGCAGGCCGAAATCGCTGACGTCGACATGCACGCGCATGCCTACGGACTCGGGAATCTCCTTGCGCTGCGGCTCGATTACCAGCAGGTCGATCTGGCGCATGTAGGAGTTGGGCTGGCCCTTGTCCGGGGTGCCGACGTCGACGCCGAGCACGAAGTCCGGAGCGAAGTCGCGGCGCATGACGTCGACGGGGAAATTATCGTAGATGCCGCCGTCGTAGAGGATGCGGCCGTCGATCTTGGTGGCCTGGAATACCAGGGGGAAGCTCATCGAGGCGTGGACGGCATGGGCGAGCTCGCCGCGTGAGAGCACCATCTTGCGGCGCCCGACCACGTCCGAGGCCACGCACCTGAAGGGCACCATCAGTTTCGAGAAGTCGCCGCCGCACTGCGCGGTATAGGCGCTGAAAATCTCCATGAATCCGAAGTCCATAGGCTGCGGGGCGATGAGGCTCTGCGGGTTGAAGACGGTGTCAGGCTCCGAGGACCCGCCCAGGGGTACCTGGAACATTCGCGGACTGGCGGGCTCGCGCATGAAGTAATATTCCAGCGAAGGGTCTATTCGGCCGGTCGAGAGGCTGGCGAAGTAGGAGCTGGTGATCAGGTCCATCATCTCCTCCGGCGTATAGCCGCAGGCATAGAGGGCGCCGACGATGGAGCC
>USGZ01000253.1 GCA_900554265.1 uncultured Porphyromonadaceae bacterium | reverse complement strand
GTTGACGGGCATCGTGCCGTCGACGGCGATGCCTCCGAAGCAGGCCTGCGCGGCGGCGCGGGCGCTGGCGGCGAGGTTGTCGTAGGAGAGTACCACGGCCTTGGCGTTGCTCACCGCAGCCGCGAATTTGCGCATGCGGTAGGGCTGGACCATGAAGGCCGATACCAGGCGGCTGATGCCGGCGCCGGCAATCTGCTGGGCGGCGGGCAGCTGCTGGCTATCGCCCTTGAAGATGGCGAGAATAACGATGTCGGCGCTCTTGATCTTATCCATCGACGTGGCGGAGAACACGCCGCCGTTGCTGTGGAAGGTCTGCACGTCGGCGTAGTGGCGGCAGATGGCCTCGAAGGCCGCCGCGGGATTACCGTCGCCGGCGCCACCCACGGTGACTACGGCTATCTTTGTGGAGGCCAGGTTCCCGATGGGCAGCAGATTACCCTCGTTCTTGGTGACGGTGATGGAGGCGTCGGCCAGGCGCTGGATGAGCGCCTCGGCTTCGGGCGATGCGATTTCGGCGCGCAGCGAGTCAATGTCGGTGTCGACGAGCGGCCTTACGTTCAGCCCCAGGTAGTACTTATAGCGGAGCAGGCGCTTGCAGCGGTCGGCGAGCATGGCGTCGGTGATGCTTCCGGCACGCTTGGCGGCCACAAGGGCGTCGAGCGCCGTCATGGGCTTGTCGGGGCAGAGGAGCACGTCCGCGCCGGCGGTCATGGCGGCTACGGCGGGGTTGCGGCCCTCGGGGTCTACGGCACCGCGCATACCGAGGGCGTCGGTATAGATAAGGCCCTCGAAGCCCAGTTCGCCGCGCAGAAAATCGGTCGTCATGGCGTGCGAGAGCGAGGCCGGATGCAGCGAGGAATCCAGCGAGGGCACGACCAGGTGACCCACCATAATCGCAGAGGCGCCGGCCTTGATGGCTTCCGAGAAGGGTACGATATCGGTCTGGCGCATCTGGTCTGCGGTGTGCGATACCGTAGTCACGGTCTTGTGTGTGTCGGTCGAAGTATCGCCGTGGCCAGGGAAGTGCTTGGGCGAGGCCTGCACGCCGGCATCCTCCATGCCGAGGGTATAGGCAACCGTTGCGTTGGCGACGCGCTGCGGGTCCTCGCCGAAGGCGCGGTAGCCGATTACGGGATTGGCCGGATTGGAGTTGACGTCGGCATCCGGAGCGAAGTTGCACTGAATTCCCAGCAGGCGGCACTCGCGGGCCATCTCGCGTCCGTAGTCATAGATCAGCCGCGGGTTGCGGATGGCGCCCAGGGCCATGTTGCAGGGGTATTTGGGCAGTTCCTTGATTCGCATGGCCAGGCCCCACTCGCCGTCGAAGGTCATCATCAGGGGCACCTCGGCCTTGCTCTGGGCGTAGTTGGTCATGTCGACGTACTGCTCCAGCGTGCCTTCGGAGAAGAGCAGCCCGCCCATGCCGGCCTCGGCATAGCGGCGGATGGTGGCCTTGGAATTGGCGGCCGCCGTAGGGGCCACTTTGGGGAATATGAGCTGGGCCAGGCGCTGGCGGTCGCTCAGGGTATTGTAGACGGAATCCGCCCAGCGTGCGGCTGCGGCGCGGTCGGCGTCGCCGGGTATGGGTTCTGCGGCCGCCGCTGCCAGGAAGGCTGTTCCGAGCAGGGCGGAAATGATTGGCTTGAGATAACTGTGCATTATTTTTAGGTTGCTATGTCGTTTGTTTTTCAGTCGTTGTCATCGTCTTCATCGTCGTCGCTGTCCGCGGCGCTCCAGCGCGGGTCGTCGTCGCCGGTCAGCGGGCGGCCGTGGCCCTCGCCGGATATGAAGTAGTCCAGCAGTTCTTCGTAGACCCACTTGTCGCTGTCGGCCACTTTGGTGCCGCGGCGGAAGGCCGTCATGTAGTCGTTGCCCTTGGCCAGGTAGTCGATAGTGGCCACGCGGTAGGTGCGGTCGGGGTTCAGCGGTCGGCCGTCGATTATCGGAGTTCCGGCCAGGACGGTGCTGTCGCCCTGGTGGCGGTAGCGGGCATGGGTGTCGTCGCTCACGCCGTTGCCCGCCGTCGAGGCCATCACCTCGAATACCGACAGCAGGTCGCTGCCCTTGAGGTCGACCACGGTGATATAGTTGCGGAATGGCAGCATGTTGATGATATGGCCCTTGGAGAAGCGGCCTTCGGGAATCGAGGCGCGCAGACCGCCCTTGTTGACGATGGCCAGGTCGACATTGCCGGCCAGTTTCTCGCCGCGCTCCTTTACCCAGTCGGCGAAGAAGTTAAGCAGCTCGGTGCTGCTGGCGGGCAGGGCCTCCGGTGCGGTGCCGATCCAGTCGTGCATCAGCGAGTCGACGCCCGGATAGTAGCGGTCTATGAGCGCGCGTACCTGCGGGTCCTCGCGGCCGTCCAGGGAGGAGTCCATCCTGATGAGTTCGTATCTGGGGTGACCGCCGAGTCCGAGGCTGTCCAGGTCGATTTCGATTTTGCCGAGATTGACGCCTGACTTGCCGGTCTGAACCACCAGCACGTCCTTGCCGTCGAGATTGGTGCGGTGGCTGCGGGCGGCGCCGCGCTCGGTGGCCGGGTCGATGGTGTCGTGGCTGTGGCCGCCGACGATTATGTCGATGCCTCGGGAGTTCTCGGCCAGGATGCTGTCGCCGACCAGGCCGGCTGGAGCGTAGCCTATGTGCGTCAGGGCGATTACGGCGTCGACGCCTTCCTGGTCGCGCAGTTTGGCGGCAGTGGCGTTGGCCGTTGCGATGATTGGCATGAAGCCCAGACCGGCGTAGTTCTCGCGCACGATTATGCCCTCCGGGTCGAGGTTGATGCCCATGATGCCGATTTTCTTGCCGCCATACTCGCGGACGGAGTACGGAACGAAGAGAGTATCCAGCGGCGTGCCCTCGGTTATGTAGTTGCTGCTGATGAGCTTGCGGTCGCGCAGACGCAGGATGGAGGCCAGCGAGTCGATGCCGTTGTCGAACTCGTGGTTGCCGAGGATGCCTTCGTCGTAGCCCAGCAGATTGAAGGTCTCCTGCTCTACGGCGCCCCCGTAGAGGTAGAAGTAGAGCGTGCCCTGGAACATGTCGCCGGCATCGACGAGCAGAACGTTGTCGTATATGCCGCGGATGCTGTCGATGGCCGCCTTGCGCCGCATTATGCCGCCGAGGTTCTTGTCCGTGGGGTCAATCTGGGAATGGGTGTCGTTGGTATGGAGGATTACGAGCTTGCGGGAGGTGTCGGCGCTGTCGCTGCCGTCGTGGCGGCCGC
>USGZ01000252.1 GCA_900554265.1 uncultured Porphyromonadaceae bacterium | reverse complement strand
TCCGACGATGGCACCGTAGGCGCCGTTCTGCTTTCGTTCGTAGACGAGGTATTCGTCGAGGCAGCGCTTGTCGCGCTCGGTATAGAGGTGCTCGCGGATGACTTTGACCAGGGTAGAGATTATCATGGGCTTGGTAGCGATGTTTGTATGGAAGCCGTATTTTCGGGGTATGCCCTGGCGAATCTCGTCCTCGGACTGACGGCGCGCATAGAGATTGGGGTATATGGTCGAAATCTGATTGAGTATGTACTGCGACTGGTCGCCACCCTCGACCTGGCGTTCGCGGTCGTGTGTCTCCAGGGTGTTGCTTTCGATGACGAGGAGAGAATTATTATAATATGCGGCCACCTGGGCGGCTTTCCATGCGAGGCGGTCAATGTCGCAATGGCCGTACCACTGCGCCACGACGGCCGGGCGTCCTTCCTCAATCATGTTCAGGCGGTCAATAACGAGGATAACGGACCAGTCGGCTTTGGCGGAGCGGCCTCCGACGTCGACGACGGTAAGATAGCGGTCGGTGACATCGACCTCATCGTCGGACTCGGGCTGCGACCATATGCAGAGCTGGCCCTGGCAGTCCTGGTGGAATCGCAGATTCGCAAGCGCCTTGCGGCCTTCGTCGCCGTCGGCATAGACGTCGCCGACATAGCGGGGAGGGCGGCAGGCCTTTTCGAATGCCTCGACCTGGTACTTGTCGAATACCATGGTGCCTGAGTGAACGAAGGCTTCGACATCATCGGTAGGGAACTCGGAGGCCATGATGGCGTGGTCGTTCTTGCCGCTGCGCTCTTTGATGTACCAGTTTACGGCCTCGAGGGAGGCGCCTTTTCTCCACAGCCACCACAGATACCGGCCGCATTCTTCGCGAGTTGAAAGCACGTTGTCGTTGTTGCGGTTGTCGTAAAGCCACTTGGCGAAGGCCCGGAGCTCCTCGCCGCTGCCGAAAGGCAGGGAGTATTGCTCAATCTGAAACCAGGAGATGAAAAGAGCCTCGAACTGAGATGGAGTATCGGGGTCGGCTGCTGCGGAATACTCGGTGTGGAAGAAGTTGCCGGTGCCGTTAGCGGTGGACTCCATCACAATCATTGTCAGGGGCCGCAGGAGAATGCCTGAGCATGCAGAGCGGACGATATCCTCGGGGGATTTGCCATCGGTCTTTTTCCACAGGCCGACTTCGGAGAGGTGGACGAGGGAATAGGCACCACCACGGCAACCGTCGGGGCGCTCGGCGGTGCCAATCTTAATCTTGCAGTTGCGCTGGGGAACGCGTGAGGTAGAGCCGGACTTGCCGACACCGACCATCTTGGGCTCGTTCTCGTCGTAGGCGACGCCCATGTCGTAGAGCAGCGCGACGGGATACTCCTTAATCATGGTGTCGAACATGTCCTTGATTTCGTCGGAGGCGCTGCCCTGGTGAGCGATGATGAGGGAGTTGAGACCACGCTTGTGGAAGAACTGTAGCCAAGCCATATAGAGCTGCGTTGTAGTCGAGCCGCCCCACTGACGCGCCTTGAGCAGGATTAGGCGAATCGGGAGTCCGGCCTTGCGCTTTTCCTCGAAGCGCGACACCAGTATGCGCTGGGGATAGCGCAGACGGAAAAGGACGTCGGCGCCCGCCTCCTTGTTGTGAATCCACACCAGGGTTGCGGCCCAGAAGGGGAAGTCGTGGCGATAGCGCAGGCGGATGAATTTTTCGGCGACCTTGTCGTGGTCGGCATCGTTAGGCTCGACGTGTAGGACATCGGAAAGGAAACGGTCGATAGAACCGGATTTTACAAGCTTGGCGACGAAGGGGACCGACACCATCTCCACCGGTAACCATTGTACCGGCAGGGCAAAATCCGCAAGAGCAACTTTCACCCTCTCACCAATAGACCCCTCGCCGGTAACAGGATTGAAGAGGGCATACATGCGTTCGTTGCGGCGGTCGTTCTCGTTGAGTATATCCTGAATGGGGTCGGGCGCCAGCTGTCTATTCGTCGTTCCCGGCCACGATGTTTCTGTATCTGTCAAATTGTCTGTCATACCAACCACTTCTGATACGGTAAATCAATTCGCCGACAGTGCGGGGCGTGAGGTAAAACTTGGGCGCAGGCTGGGTAACGACCAAGTCGGCCAGCTGATACACGGGCAGTCCCGGATGGGCTTTCTTTTCGATGAGGTAGCGGCGGTACAGCTCCCGGAACATTTCGCGTTTGTTTTCCCTCATGCGGGGGAGCGGCCTGCCGGCATCCATGGCTGCGAACACAATGGCCGCGCGCTCTGCACTGACCCAGAAGCGAGCCGCCGGAGATTCGGCCACACGCTTGAAAAGAGCGGGCGCAATCACATGCTTGTCCAATGCAAGTTGCTGATGGAACGCACGCATCAAGTCGCGGTTCCGCTCCCTGGTGAAAGCCATGATACTTCCAAAATACTTCATACCCAATCGCGCTGTGTTACTGATACAAAAATAGTGAATAGGTGTCGCAAAAGTTAAAAGTAATCTGCGAATATATAATCATATATTTGCGCAACGAAACAGAAACGACCATAAAATCACCAAAATAATGGCTGAGAATAACGAAGTTAAGAGCAGACGCGAGCAGCAGCTGGAGCGATTGCGCAATAAGCATCCCGAAAAGAAATTCGAGGACGACGAGGAAATCTACGGACAGATTTCCGATGATTACGATGAATACGAGGGAGAGCTCGAAGGCTACCGCGGCAGGGAGAAAACCCTGTCGGACATGTTCGCGGCCGACCCTCGCAGCGCGCAGTTCCTCACGGACATGCACAACGGCACGGACCCGGTGCTGGGACTTATCCGCAACTTCGGTGTGGAAATCAAGGATGTTCTCGACGATCCGGAAATGCAGGAGAAGATAGCCGACGCCAACAAGGAATACGTGGAACGCCTGGCCAAGTCGAAGAAGCTCGACGAGGAGTACGAGGTGAACCTGGGAGCGACGCTGGAGACGTTGCGGCAGTATCAGGCCGACAAGGGCATGAACGACGAGCAGATAGACAAGGTAGTCGAATTCCTGCTTGGGATAGTAGGCGACGGCGTTATGGGCAAGTTCAGCACCGAGACGCTGGACCTGGCGTGCAAGGCACTCAACTACGATGCCGACGTTGCCGCGGCCAGCGAAGAAGGCGAAGTGGCCGGCCGCAACGCCCGCATAACCGAGAACCTGCGCAAGAGCGCCAAGGGCGACGGAACCGCGCCCCTGGGCGGCAGAAACGGCGAGGGCTCCGGACGGCCTCGGAAGTCCCAGTCGATG
>USGZ01000251.1 GCA_900554265.1 uncultured Porphyromonadaceae bacterium | reverse complement strand
CATTTCCCGCTCGACCCTCCGCTCCTGGGGCTTCAGCGACCCGGCGAAAGTCCGCGTCTACGGCACCGGCGGAGCCCGAATGCAGGACGCCCTGACCGAGGACAACGTACACCCCGACCTGCCCCTGCTCCAGTCCGCCCTCGCCGACGACGGCTCCGTAATCTTCTACGGCCGCGGTCCCGGATCGTGGAACGAGTACAACACCCTCGGCCGCTATGCCTATGAGCTGAATGTATATTCCTCGGCGGCTTACTATTACCTGACCGAAACCGATTCCGTCCAGACCCGCGAGATTCCCCTCGCCGCCCAGGGACCCGCTCCTTCTTCGGACTCCGAGCTGGCCACGGATTTCTTCGAACGCCTCCATCACGAGACGGAAACCTCAAGCCCCGGCGAGGCCGGAGCGCTCCTCGTAGGAGAGGATTTCAGGTACACCGCCTCCCGCAACATCGATTTCGACCTTCCCGCACCCTGGGAAGCCGCCGACAACAACCTCTGGCTCCAGTGCTCCTTCATAACGCACTACACCTCCGGCTACGGCACACTCGCCATCTCCGCAAACGGCAACACCTCCGAGGTCCGGACCGTCAACCTCCCATCCTCGGGCACCAGCAGCTATACCCACGGCACAGAAACGCTCTTCTCTACCTCGATGACCCTGTCCGGAGAGTCCTCGCAGCGCATCCGCATAGGCCTCACCCTCACCAATAACGGTTCGACAGACCTCGCCGCGCTGAATTATCTGAGCATCAACTACATGCGCAAGCTCACCCTCCCCGAGTCCGGCTACCTTGCCTTCGCCAGCTCGAAGCGCTGCGGCCGCCTGGCCGGCAGCGGCGCCGACCGCCTGACGCTCTGGGACGTGACCGACCCGCAGAATATCCTTGCTGTGCCCGCAGCCGAGAGCTCCGACGCATCGGCTTTCGCCTGGAATTCCTCCACGGGCCGTCGCCGCGAATTCGTCGCCTTCCGCCCCGACGCCTCCCTGCCGGCGCCGCGCCTGGTCGGACAGGTGCCCAATCAGAACCTCCACGCGCAGGAGTCGCCGGACATGGTGGTCATCGCCCCGCACGCCTTCATTTCCGAGGCCCAGCGCCTCGTCGACTTCCACGCATCGACCTCCGACTCTCTCAGGGTCACCGTCGCGGACATCGACGAGATATATGCCGAATTCTCCGGAGGACATCAGGACCCCGGAGGCATACGCAGCTACCTCAAGATGCTCTATGACCGCGGGCGCGAGGGCGACGGACGTCCCCTCCGTTATGCCCTCATTCTCGGCCGCATGACCGTCGACAACCGCCATCTCCTCCCCGGAAATGCCAATTCACTGACCATCCCCGGCTGGTGCCCATGGCCCGTACGTGCCTCCCTGAGCGACAATGAAGGCTACTTTACCGACGACTACTACGCCATGCTCGACGACGGCGCAGGCGCCAACATGCGCACCGACAAGCTCCGCATAGCCGTCGGCCGCATGCCCGTGCTCGACGTCAGCGAGCTGCGCGACGTCATAACCAAGGAAATAGAGTACGGCCTCGGCGCGCGCCATACAGCCTGGAAGCACCGCATGATGTTCCTGGCCGACGACGGCGACGGCGGCATACACCTCTCCCAGTCCGAAAAGATGCTCGAAGGCTTCCAGAACGTCGAGAATATCCCCTACGTCGTCCGCAAGGTATATCTCGAGTCATATGCCCGCGAAGGAGGACAGTTCCCCGGCGCTCGCGCCGCCATGTTCCGCAACCTCGACGAGGGTGTCGTGTGGTGGAACTTCATCGGACACGCCAGCGCGACCGGATGGACCGCCGACGGACAGCTAAACTATACCGACCTCAACCAGCTCTACCTGCGCCACCTGCCCTTCATCTACGCCGCCACCTGCAACTTCCTGCGCCTCGACGCCGGAATGATTTCTGGCGCCGAACTCCTCTACAAAGAGCGCTACGGCGGTTGCATCGGCGTAATCAGCGCCACTCGACCCGTCTATATCGCCGACAACGGACCCCTCAGCGCCGCCGTCGGCCGGGCTGCCGGGCTGCGAGACGAACGCGGCCGCCTACTCACCCCGGGCGAAATATACCGCCGCGGCAAGAACGACATCCGCAACTCCAAGGACGAACCCGCACCCGACGCCAACCGCCTACGTTACGTATTCGTCGGAGACCCCGCTCTCCGCCTCGCCGTGCCGGATATCATCGTCCGCATCGACAGCATCAGCGGCAAACCCGTCGACCCCGACAATCCCCCGGCAATCGCCGCCCTCTCGCGTACCGAAATAGCCGGCTCAATCGTCAACCCCGACGGCTCTGAGCGCTCGGATTTCAACGGAATCGTGACCATCGACATCATGGACGCCGAACGCACCCTCACCACCACGCCCCTCGGCGCAGACGACAAACCTATAAACTTCGAGGACCTCGGCGAGCGCGTTTATACCGGCTCTACGGAAGTCAAAGGCGGCAAATTCACCCTCTCGGCAGCCATGCCCGCAGAACTCGAACAGAACTACCGCCCCGCGGCACTCGGAGCATTCGCATACTCATCCGAGCACAACGACGAAGCCGCCGGCCTCTTCCGCGACTTCTACCTTTACGGCTACGACGAAACCGTCCCGGACGATACAGAGGCCCCCTCGATTGATGAAATGTTCCTAAACCACAGCACATTCCGCAGCGGCGACACCGTCAACGACTCGCCCATGCTCATCGCCGCAATAAGCGACAACGTAGGCATCAACGTATCTACCGCAGGCGTAGGGCACCAGATTACCGCCACCCTCGACGGCACGCGCACCTTCTCCGACCTGGCTTCATACTTCACGCCCAGCACCGACGGCAGCCCCTCCGGCGTGATAAACTACCCCTTCGAGAACCTCACCGAAGGGCTCCACACCCTGAGTCTCCGCATCTGGGACACATTCGGCAATTCCGCACGCAAGGATATCGATTTCTTCGTCGCTCCCGGCCTCGCGCCGAAAATATATGATATTTACAGCGACTGCAATCCCGCGTCCACCAGCGCCAACTTCTACCTCAGCCACGACCAGCCCGACGGCATGGTGACAGTCGAAGTCACCGTCTACAACCTCCTTGGCCGTCCCGTATGGTCCGGAAGCGCCAGCGGCCGCTCGGACATGTTCCTCTCCGTGCCCGTGACCTGGGACCTGACCGACAATTCCGGCGCCCGCGTGCCCCGCGGCATCTACCTCTACCGTGCCCGCATCAGCAGCTCCACCCCCGGCAGCTCCTACGAAACCGCCACCC
>USGZ01000250.1 GCA_900554265.1 uncultured Porphyromonadaceae bacterium | reverse complement strand
TCAGACATCCGCCGCCGGGTGGAGCTAACGAACAGTCAGCCCGGGGCCATTCTGGTGAGCATCCACTGCAACACCTATTCCCAGGAGAGATACCACGGGGCCCAGGTGTTTTATACCGGCGGTGCCAAGGAATTCGGCGAAACCATGCAGTTGGCCCTGAAAAACGGGGTGGATCCCAGCAATGCCCGGATGGCAAAGGCCGTTTCGCCGGATGTCTATCTCATGAACCACATCAAAGTGCCCGGAATTCTCGTGGAGTGCGGCTTTCTCACGAATCAGGAGGAGCTGACCAACTTGAAGGACCCGGACTATCAAACCCGTCTGGCAGTGACCATTGCAGTCACCGCCGCAAACCAAGCCTCGGAGCCAAACTTCGGGGTATCGCTGAGGACGTATTATGAAAGAGAAAACTGTATTTTACTGCACCTCCTGCGGCAATGAAACCATGAAGTGGCAGGGGAGATGTCCCGCCTGCGGCCAGTGGAACACCATGGTCGAGGAGAAGGTGACGCCAAAGCCCGCACCGGGCCTCGCGCGCCAGCCGCTGAAAACCGTGCCGAAGACCGTCAACGACATCGAGGCCATCGACGAGCCCCGCATCCATATGCCCTCCGCCGAGCTCAACCGCGTTCTCGGCGGCGGCCTGGTCAAGGGCTCGATGGTGCTCATCGGCGGAGAGCCCGGCATCGGCAAGAGCACGCTGGTGCTCCAGAATCTGCTTGCCATCCGCAGCCGCCGCATCCTCTACGTCAGCGGCGAGGAAAGCGCAACCCAGCTCAAGCTGCGCGCCGACCGCATCGGCCGCGGCAGCGACAACGTGTTCATCGTCTGCGAGACCTCCCTGGAGAATATTTTCAGCCATATCGAGAAAGTTGAGCCGGAGATTGTGGTCGTGGACTCGATTCAGACCATCGCCACCGACACCCTCGAATCCTCCGCCGGCAGCGTCAGCCAGGTGCGCGAGTGCGCCGCCTCGCTGCTTAGGTTCGCAAAGGAGTCCGGCGTACCCGTCCTGCTCATCGGCCACATCAACAAGGAAGGCTCCATTGCCGGCCCCAAGGTCCTCGAGCATATCGTCGACACCGTCCTGCAGTTCGAGGGCGACCGCCAATACATGTACCGCCTGTTGCGCTCTATCAAGAACCGCTTCGGTTCGACTTCCGAGATGGGCATCTACGAAATGGTGCAGAAGGGCCTGCGCGAAGTCGCCAACCCCTCCGAGATGCTGCTGTCCGGCAATCTGGAGGAACTTTCCGGCGTGGCCATCGGCGTGACCATGGAGGGCATCCGCTCCTTCCTCATCGAAGTCCAGGCCCTGGTCAGCACCGCGGCCTACGGCACACCGCAGCGCTCCGTGACGGGCTTCGACGCCAAGCGCATGAACATGCTCCTGGCCGTCCTGGAGAAGCGCGTAGGCTTCAAGCTGGGCCAGAAGGACGTGTTCCTCAACATCGCCGGCGGCCTGCGCGTGGCCGACCCGGCCCTGGATCTTGCCGTAACCTCGGCGATACTCTCGAGCAATGTCGACATGCCCGTATCCAAAGGGTGGTGCATGAGCGGCGAGGTAGGGCTTTCGGGCGAAATCCGCCCCGTAACCCGCATCGAGCAGCGCATCATGGAGGCCGAGAAACTCGGCATGACGGACATGCTCGTCCCCGCCGGCAATCTCAAGGGCTTCGACACTTCAAGACTCGCCATACGGCTGCACGAAGTATCGCGGATTCCGGACGCGTTCCGGCTCCTGTTCGGATAGCCGGGAAGGAGACCGCAAGGCCGCTCCGTTAGTGATTTTTAAGAATTCGCCCCGCCCGCGGACACCCCTGATAGCACAAATAATTACTACCTTTGCAGGACAATTATATCAACAGAAACACTATGAAAACCGTTGCTCGCCTGTTTGCTGAGAAGCTCCTGAAAATCAGTGCCATAAAATTACAGCCCGACATGCCGTTCACTTTCGCGTCCGGCTGGAGCTCCCCCATTTACACTGATAACCGCCGCACTCTGTCCTACCCGCAGGTTCGCACGTTCATCAAGCTGGAACTCGCACGCCTGATCATGGAGCGGTTCCCCGATGTCCAGTATATCGCAGGCGTGGCTACCGGCGCCATCGCCCAGGGCGCGCTCGTTGCCGACGAACTCGACCTTCCTTACGTCTACGTCCGTTCAACTCCCAAGGACCACGGACTCGAAAACCTCATCGAGGGCGACCTCAAGCCCGGAAGCAAGGTAGTGGTGATCGAGGACCTCATCTCTACCGGCAAAAGTTCCCTCAAGGCCGTAGAGGCCATCCGCAACGCCGGTTGCGAAGTCCTCGGCATGTGCGCCCTGTTCACCTACGGCTTCCCCACCGCCATCAGCAACTTCGAGAACGCCGGCGTAGAGCTCTACACCCTCAGCGACTACAACACCATGCTCGAAGCCGCCCTCGCCACCAAGTTCATTACCGAAAGCGACATCGAGGCCCTGCAGCTCTGGCGCATAGATCCCGCGAACTGGACACCCAAATCCGTAAAAGCCGACTGACACATGGCAAAATACACTTCCAGGCCAATAACCGTAGCCCGCTCGCAGGCCGAACTGATGGATAAGTTCGCCGACTTCTCCCGCCTGCAGGAAAGCATTGACAATATGCCCGCGGAGGCCCGCGACCGCATTGGCGACGTGGCCTTCACCGCCGACACCATCGAAATCAAGACCCCGCAGGTAGGCACAATCAGGCTCAGGGTCGTCAGCCGCACGCCCGAGCAACTCGTGCTCCAGACCGAAGGCTCGCCCATCCCCATGAACCTCGAGGTCGACCTCAAGCCCGAGGACGCGACCCATACCACAGTTACCGGCGCCATCGACGTCGAGATTCCGATGATGCTGCGCCCCATGATTGGCCCGACCCTGCAGAAGGCCGTTGACAAATTCGGCGAGCTTTTCGCCACGCTGGCCTGAACAGAATCGTTCCCGAGGCCTGCAAGACGCTCTCCGGAACCAAATCCCCGACTCTTCTCCTCATGCTTCGCCAAAGGTTCAGAATCCTGATTTCCGCCCTGCTTCTCGCCGGCGCGTTCGCCCTCTCCGGCTGCCACAGCCTCAACGACGAGCGAATCCCGCCCGCGCCCGTACACCTGGCCTTCACCACCGAGGCCAACTGGAACCTCTACGGCGTAAGCGGCGCAATGGACTGGAAGACGTTTATCCTGGACAAACGCATCCCGGCCAACTTCCCCTATGCGGCTACAAGCGAGACCGGCTTCGGCGGCCTGCTCCTTGTCGGCAGCGTCCTGGGCGAACCGGTGGCCTACGACC
>USGZ01000249.1 GCA_900554265.1 uncultured Porphyromonadaceae bacterium | reverse complement strand
TGGCGGCGCTCCGCCTGCCGCGCGCAAATCTTCGCCGCCCCTTACCCAAAAAATCGAGATTAATCCCGATTAATCGAGAAATATCTCCGCCAGTCTTCGTCCCCCGACCAAAAAAATCGAGATTAATCTCGATTAATCAGGAATAATCCCGATTAATCGGGAAAAACCGCAAAAATCCACCGCCGCCCTCCCGCAAAATTATGCATTCCGCATTATTATTTGCGGATTCTCAAATAATGTCGTACCTTTGGGAATTCATGTATGAATTGCTATAAACCAAATATCTGGATAATATGACTAAACTGAAGACTTTACTTGCTTTGGCGATGATGCTGGTGGCTCTGCCGACGCTGGCTGCCGAGCCTGACGATGCTGTCGACGGGCGCCACTTCGGCGTACGCGTGCAGTACGAGATGAACACGAGCACCAAGTACTCCCATATGTTCCATATGGGTCCGGGTTTCGCCGTCGGAGCCAACTACTACGCTCCCTTCGCCAACCGCTTCTACTTCAATACCGAGCTGATGCTGGGCTACGACACCTTCGGCTACCGCGGCGACCTGGAGAACAAGTACAACAAGCGCCATTTCGACGGCAAGCTCAAGAACATCAACCTGCGCCTTCCCCTGGAATTCGGCTTCAAGTTCGTCCAGAACCGCCATCTTCTGCTGAGCGCCTACACCGGGCCCGATATCATCTTCAACTTCAAGGTGAAGGCCGACTATACGGAAACTCGTCCGAGCGGTTCGGAGAAGGTGAGCAAGGACTACACCAACGGTGGCGCCGAACTCTGCTGGACCCTCGGCATCGGCGCTGACATCAACCGCCACTGGCACGCCCACGTACAGGGCTCGCTCGGCCTGACCTCGCTCTGCGACACCGACGACCTCGCCAACGGCCCCGACGGCGCCTCCTTCAAACGCGCCGAATTCGCCATCGGCATAGGCTACAATTTCTAAAAGCTCTTTCAGTGCTTTGGAGGTCGGGGCGTCTCGCCCCGACGCATGGCTTTTCCTCCCGATTAATCTCGATAAATCCCGATTAATCGGGATTTTACTCGGCCCTCGATTCTCCTCCCTTATTTCCCTATCGCCAGCAAGTCCGCCCCCGTCGGCGACTGGAACACGCGCAGGCCGAATTCGCCGATGATGGCGTAGACATGGTCGAAGATGTCGCTCTGGATTTCCTCGAATTCCTTCCAGCGCACTTCGTGGCAGAAGAAATAGAGCTGCAGGGGCAGGCCGGAGGGTGTCGGCTCCATCTGGCGCACCATCAGCAGCAGTTTCTCGTTTACGCGCGGGTCGGCGGCGAGCCAGGCCGTGAGATAGCGGCGCAGCAGGCGCAGATTGATTTCGCTCCTGGCGGCGTCGACGTCCAGGCCCTCGAGCCAGCCCTTCTCCCTGAGGGCGGCGAGCTCGTCGGGTCCCAGGAAGCGCACGCTGTTGGCGTCGATAATCACGCTGCGGTCAACGCGCCGGCCGCCCGAGCGCCGCATGGGCTGGTAGTTGCGGAACGACTCGGAAACGAGACTATAGGGCGGGATGGTGGTTACGCTGTTGTCCCAGTTGCGTATCTTGACGGTCGTGAGCGAGATGTCCTCGACCTCGCCGTTGGCGTGGTGCGACTCGCAGACCACCCAGTCGCCGCGGCGTATCATCTTGTTGGCCGTGAGCTGCACCGAAGCCACAAGGCCGAGAATCGTGTCCTTGAAAACCAGCATCAGAACCGCCGCCGAAGCGCCCAGGGCCGTGAGTATCGTCGCCGGCGAACGACCTATCATTATGCTGATTGCGTAAATCACCGCAATGCAGATGCACACAAGCTGAGCCATCTGGAACAGGCCCTTTACGGCATAGGCGCGGTAGCGCGGACGCCGGTAGAGGGTCTCGTAGAGATTGCTCAGGAAGATTACCAGGATGAATACCACCGTCGCCAGGATGTAGAGCTTGGTGAGCACGTCGAGCCAGCGGTAGGAGCCGTCGCCGAAAAATCCCGGCAGCAGATACTTGACTACCAGCGCCGGCGCCAGCTGCGACACCGCGCGGAGTATCTTCTTGTTGAACAGGTCGTCGTCGAGGGTGGTATGCGTACGTCCGACGGCGAGCTCCACGAACTTGAGCAGGAAGTAGGCCACGTAGTAGAACACCACCGCCGCAGCCGCGATTCCGACGAGGGTCAGTATGTCGGTGGCCGTCTGCCCGTAGGCCGGCGCCACGGTGCTTGTGAGGTATTCTTTGATTGCCTGTATCATAGGAAAGGTCTGCGGTGATTGGTCCGTGATTGTGTTTAGGCAGGTATATAAACGAAAAATGGGCAAGCTTACTACATCGCACCGCTACAACCCACTGCCCTTGCTTCGGTCAAGACCTGGGGGATTCATGGGGAGCTGGTCGTGTAGGACTTACCCGACGACAAAATTACTACATTCGGCGCATCCGGCCAAGCCGCAGCTGAACATTTAACCTTTGTTAGTAATAGCCGAGCGCCCCGGCGGGGAGTTTCTCCAGCCAGGGCGCCGGTTATGGGATTCTGAATATCAGGCTATCAGAGGTCGCGGAGGTCGGGGGCGTCGGTCTCGTCGACGGGGATGTCCTTGTTGACGTTCCTGCAGCCGATCAGAGCGTAGTACAGCAGGTATGCCAGCATGGCCACTACCAGCCAGTAGGAGGTCATGTAGGTGGTGGCACGGCCGATGGCCTCCTGAATCAGAGGCATCACGCCGCCGCCGACTACCATCATCATGAAGATGCCGGAAGCCTGGGCGGTGTACTTGCCGAGGCCCTCGACGGCCAGGTTGAAGATTCCGCCCCACATCACGGAGGTGCAAAGGCCGCAGAGTACCAGCAGGAAGGCGCTTGTCGGGATTACGGGAGTATTGCGGGCCGCGGCCAGGTCGGAAGCCTTGATTTCGGCCTGCTCGAGGACTTCGGCGTACTCGGCGTAGCTTTCCTCGGTCGGGGTCCCGATGGCAACGATTTCTGTAACGATGGTCTCCTCGACGCCGGCGTTGGTCAGCATGGAGGCTGTGGTCTTCTCGGGATTGTAGAGGAACTTGGGTGCGTCCATGCCCTTGTCGGCCGGCAGGAAGATGGCAACTACGATAAGGAGGATGGCAACGGTGCTTACGCAGAGCATCTGCGTGCGGCTGGAAACCATGCCTGAGATAATCGACGAGCAGAAGCGGCCTACGAGCATCAGCAGCCAGTAGAACGATGCCACGGCGGTGGCTACGACTACCGATCCGGTCAGGTCGGTGAGGTAGAAAATCAGGATGCCGGGGATGCCGACTTCGATGCCTACATAG
>USGZ01000248.1 GCA_900554265.1 uncultured Porphyromonadaceae bacterium | reverse complement strand
GCCCGACTCGATGGCGGCCACAATCACCGAGAATGTGCCCATTACACCCTACGGTCCCGCCATCTTCTTCCCGCAGATCGCCGACATGCCGGCATACCACAACAACGCCCTCTGGCCCTGGGTTGGCTGCTACTGGGCCCTTGCCAACGCCAAGGCCGGCAATGAGGAAGGCACCCTCGAGGCCATCGGCGCCATCTTCCGCCCCGCCGCCCTCTTCGCAACCAACAAGGAGAACTTCAACCTCGACAACGGCGATATCGCCACAGAGCTCAACTCCTCGAACATGCTCTGGTGCCTGGCCGGCAGCATCGCCCTGACCCAGCGCATCCTCTTCGGTATCAACTACGAGAAGAACAAGCTCGTCTTCAAGCCCTTCGTGCCCAAGGCCCTGGCTGCCGAACGCACCCTGAGCAACTACCGCTACCGCGACGCCACTCTGAACATCACCGTGAAAGGTTACGGCGACAAAATCGGCAGCTTCACCCTCAACGGCCGCGAACACGCACCCGAAGTGCCCGCCGACATCACCGGCACCAACGACATCGTCATCACGATGGCCGACAACGACATCGCTCCCATCGGCGTGAACCACACCCCCAACGTCAAGGCTCCCCTTACCCCCATCGCCTGGTTCGAAGGCAACACCCTTCGCTGGAACCCCATCGAATACATCGGCGGCTACATCGTTCTCCGCGACGGCCAGCGCATCGCCACGACGCGCTCGACTACCTTCGACGCCTCCATCCCCGGCGAGTACCAGGTAATCGGGGTCAGCACCGACGGCGTGGAATCCTTCGCCTCCGAGCCTCGCTCGAACAATCTGCGTATCGAAGTCCAGATGCCCGCCGAGTCCGTCCAGATGGTATCCGGCGAAGTATCCTACCAGCCCGAGACACCCATCGCAGGCTTCACTGGCGAAGGTTTCGTCGAAATCGACCGCGCCACGGCCGCCAAGGACATCACCGTCACGGTTCCCGAGTCCGGCAAGTATGCCATCAGCGTACGCTACGCCAACGGCAACGGCCCCGTCAACACCGAGAACAAGGCCGCAATCCGCACCCTCAGTGTCGACGGCAACGTGGCCGGCACGCTGGTAATGCCCCACCGCGGCTTAGGCAACTGGTACGACTGGGGAAGCAGCAACAGCGTCGTAGTGCCCCTCACCGCCGGCACCCATAAGCTGACGATCGACTACCGCGCCCACAACCACAATATGAACATCAACACCAACCACGCCCTCATCGACCGCGTCGAGCTGTTGAAGGTCAATTGAATATGTCCGTAATCGGATCATGGATCGAGGCCATGCGCCTGCGAACACTGCCGGTCTCCGTGGCCGGCGTCTTCGCGGCGCTTGGCTTCAATATTGTAGAGCATAGCTTCCGTTGGGCACCGGCGGCGCTGTGCCTGCTGTTCGCCGTGCTCTGTCAGATTGCGAGCAACTTCGCCAACGAGTACTATGACTTCAAGGCCGGACGCGACAAGGCCGGGCGCGAAGGACCGCGCCGGGGAGTGACCGAAGGCGACATCACGCCTCAGGCCATGTTGCACGCGATTGTCGGCACGCTCGTGGCCGCCGCCGCGGTCGGACTATCGCTGACCTATTGGGGCGGCCTGTGGCTCATAATCCCGGGTGTACTGATAGGATTGGGCGTACTGGCCTACAGCACAGGCCCCTACCCTCTTTCGACCCACTGCCTTGGCGAGATGGCCGTGTTCTGCTTCTTCGGCCTCGTGCCGGTCACCCTGACCTATTATGTGGTCAGCGGAGGCCACATCTCCATGAGCGTCTTCCTGGCTTCCTGCGCCGTCGGACTGATGGGCGCCAATGTTCTTATAGTCAATAATACACGCGACATTTCCGACGACCGTGCTGCCGGAAAGCACACACTCGCGACTGCGTTCGGCGTCAAGGCTATGGCAATACTTTACACCGTCAACGCCCTGGTAGCGGTATGGCTGACACTCAGCCTATGGTCTAAGGGGAGCGACTTCTGGCTGCTTGTGCCGGGAATCTATGCGGGCCTTAGCATATCGCTGGCTTTCAGGCTCACGCGGCTTAAGGGCCACTGCCTGACGCCGCTGCTCGGAATCACTTCCGTGCTGATGCTGGCCTATACCGTGGCCATGCTCGTGCGGCTGGCCGTCTGGTGAGAGCTCACCGCTTGCGCAGCTGCCAGAAAGCTACGGCCGCCGCTGCGGCGACATTCAGCGAATCGACGCAATGACTCATAGGGATGCGGGCTGTATAGTCCGCATCTTCTATTGTTGTGTCGGCCAGTCCGTCGCCCTCGGTGCCCATAATCACGGCCAGGCGCGGCTCGGCGTTGAGCGCGGGGTCGTCGATAGGCACGGAGCGGTCGGTCAGGGCCATGGCGGCTGTCCTGAAACCGAAACGGCGCACATCGGCCGAGGCATCGTCGACCCAGGTCCATGGAACAAGGAACACCGAACCCATGCTCACGCGCACCGAGCGGCGGTTGAGAGGGTCGCAGGAAGTGCGCGTCAGCAGGACGGCGTCGATTCCAAGCGCGGCGGCCGAGCGGAAGATTGCGCCGATATTGGTGCTGTCGACAACCCCGTCGATGACCACCACCCGGGAGGCATCCCTGAGCACATCCTCCAGCTTTCTCTCGGCCGGGCGCTTCATGGCGCAAAGCACGCCGCGGGTAAGTGTATAGCCTGTAAGCTCGCTCAGGAGCTCGCGGCTGCCCGTATAGACCGGCACGGACTGTCCTGCCCTGGCAATAATGTCCGCGGCATCGCCGGCAAGATGGCGGTGCTCGCAGAGAATCGCCGCGGGCGTATATCCTGCCCGCAGGGCCACGTCGATGACCTTGGGACTCTCGACGATGAACAGGGCTTCCTCGGGGTTCCTGCGGTTGCGAATCTGTTTTTCGGTAAGCCCGGCGAAAACGGCGACGCGCGGGTCGCCGAGGGAATCAATCTCGATAATCATACTAAACAAACATAAGGTCGCGGACAATGGCGTCCGTAGTGAGCCAGTGGCGTTCGGGCACGCGCAGGAAGCGGCCATCTCTTATCAATTCTCCCGATTCGAGGAATGGCGCCGCGGCCTTCAGGAGCGTGTCCAGGCGTGCGGACGGAATCATCTCCAGGTCCAGCCCGGCGGCGCGGCGCAGGGAAATCATTATCAGGTCGTCCAGCCGCTCCTCCTCGCTCTCCTGTTCTGCCACGACTCTTTCGGGGGCTGCGAGATAGGCGCGTATGTCGGGCAGGTGAAAGCGCCGGATGCCGTCGGCGCCGAGGCTGTGGGCCGCCGGTCCGAGGCCGAGATAGGGCGTGAGATCC
>USGZ01000247.1 GCA_900554265.1 uncultured Porphyromonadaceae bacterium | reverse complement strand
GGCGCCGAATCGCTCCCACTGGTTCAGGGAATTGAAAGTCATGTGGCTGCTCAGCCGCACGAACAGGTCAATATTGTCATCGGTATAGGCAGGGGTGTAGGAATGTATTTCCCCGCCCAGTTCCTCGGCTCCGAGGCGAAGCTCGTTGACCGAACTGGCCGTGCAGTCCCTGCAATACTCGCGCACTATAGGGAAGGTACGCCACAGAGCATTGGCCTTGAACGCCATGATTATTCTGGCGCCCGACCGCCTGGCGACCTCAGTTATCAGTCCGAGGTTGCGGCGGAGGCGGTCTTCGTACACTATATAATAAGGCGTAGGGAGGTCTTCGGCTTTCATAGAAGCTTGAATTTAGCGAATTTGAGAAGCAGGGTGCGGTTGTTGCCGTCCTCAAAGGCAACGACTATGCGGCTGTCGGGCCCGGAGGTGTCGACGGCTTCGATGGTTCCGGTGCCGAAACGCGGATGGCTGATGCGGGCGCCTTCCTGCAGTTCGGCGGCGCAGTGTACGGTGCAGTCGGCGGGTACCGGTGCCGCTGCCGGCGCGGGCGAGGCGGGGCGTGTGAATTTCGGTTCCACGAAGATTTGCCGCGGAGCCGAAGGCGATGTGCCTTTTCTTGCGGCATCGAATACCGAAGGTCTTTCCGGCCGCTGCCGCCGCGCTCCGAACCCCAGGTCCGGGTCGAGTTGCGTACCGGTCATCATGCGCAGGTACGAGGGGTCGATTTCCTTGATGAAGCGGCTGGGAAATACGTTGTTGGTCATGCCGTTGACTGTACGTCTGGAGGCGAAGCTTATCATGCAGAAACGCTTGGCGCGGGTGAGGGCCACGTACATCAGGCGGCGCTCCTCCTCGAGCTCCTGCGCCGCGTTGGGACCGTGGAGGCACATGCCGTTGGGCAGCAGTTCCTCCTCGACGCCTACGATGAACACGCTCTCGAATTCGAGGCCCTTGGCGGCATGGATGGTCATCATGGTCACGCAGTCGTCGCCGGCTTCCTGGGTGTCCATATCCGTCAGCAGGGCCACTTCGGCCAGGAAGTCGCCGAGCATATATTCCCGGTCGGCGTTCTGCTCGCGGAATGTCTCGGCGTTGGAATCGACGGCATTGATGAGCTCGAGGATGTTGTCGCGTTTGCTGACGTTCTCAGGGGCGTTGCCTGCGTTGACGTATTCGGCAAGTATTCCGGTCTTCTCGATTATCGTGCGGGCCAGCTCGGGAGCGGGGACGCCGCTGTTGTTGTCGGCTATGAAACCGCCTATGAGCGCCGCGAAGCCGCGGAGCTTGGCCAGGGTGCCCCTGTTGACGTTGAGGAAGTAGCGTTCGGGGTCGTCGATGACCTCGTAGATGCTCGCTCCGCCGGCGAATGCGGCCGCGGTGAGCTTGTCGACGGTCGTGTCGCCGATTCCGCGCTTGGGAGTGTTGATAACGCGGCGCAGGGCTTCGTCGTCCGTCGGATTGACGGCCAGGCGGAAGTAGGATATCACGTCCTTGATTTCCTTACGCTGGTAGAAAGCCACGCCGCCGTAAATCCGGTAGGGAATATTGCGGTTGCGCAGCGATTCCTCCAGCACGCGGCTCTGGGCGTTGGTGCGGTAGAGGATGGCGATGTCCGAGTAGTTGTCGCCGTTGCGCATGCGTATCTGCGAGATACGGTTCGCAACCATGTTGCCCTCCTCGTACTCATTGAAGGCCTTCACCACCTCGATGCGCTCGCCGCGCCCGTGGGTGGAGTAGACGTCCTTGCGTATCTGCTCCTTGTTGCACGCGATAAGCGAGTTGGCCGCGTCGACTATCATGCCGGTGCTGCGGTAGTTGGCCTCGAGCTTGAAGGTCCGCAGGTCCGGGATGTTCTTCTTCATGTCCAGGATATTGCGGATGTTGGCGCCGCGGAAGGAGTAGATGCTCTGGGCGTCGTCGCCTACGACGCAGAGATTGCCCTTGCCGTCGGTGAGCTGGCGCACTATCATGTGCTGGGCGAAGTTGGTGTCCTGGTACTCGTCGACCAGCACGTACTGGAAGAAGTCGCGGTAGCCGGCGAGTACTTCGGGATGGTCGCGGAGCAGGATGTTGGTGTAGACCAGCAGGTCGTCGAAGTCCATTGCGCACGACTTGCGGCAGCGCTCGCAGTAGATGGTGTAGATTTCGTCCATGCGCGGACGCTTGCAGGCGGCGTTGGCGCGGGCTATGTCCTTGTCGCGGGCGTAGTCCGCGGGCAGGTAAAGATTGTTCTTGGCGTTGGATATCTCGCCGAGCACCGTGCCGGGCTTGTAGTCGTCGGAAAGCTGAAGCTCGCGGATGATGGTCTTGATGAGGCTCTTGGAGTCGGAGGTGTCGTAGATGGTGAAGTTGGACTTGAAGCCTATGAGCTCGGCGTTGCGGCGCAGCATGCGGGAGAAGATGCTGTGGAAGGTGCCCATCCAGAGTTTCGAGGCCGTCTCCTCGCCTACGATCCTGCCTATGCGCTCGCGCATCTCGGCGGCCGCCTTGTTGGTGAAGGTCAGGGCCATGATGCGCGCCGGGTGGATGCCGTTGCGGATAAGGTGCATTATCTTGTAGGTCAGCACGCGCGTCTTGCCCGAGCCGGCACCGGCGATTACGAGCTCGGGGCCTCCGAGGTATTCGACGGCGGCGCGCTGCGCTTCGTTGAGCTGGTCAAGATAATTGTCCATTGTCTGATTGTTCACCGGAACTGGTTGATTTCCTTCATGTAGTCGAAACCGGCCTGGTGCAGCTTGTCGACAAGCGCGTCGCGGTCGATGTCCAGGCCGCGGCAGAGTTCTTCGAGGCTGGGGTAGAAATCGCGCAGCTGCGTGTTGATGTAGCTCAGCAGCATGAAGGGGTCCTGGGGTAAGTCCATTGTCAATTCGTTTTTTCAAATTCGGCCTCGGCGGCGGCGAGTTTTTCCGTGGTGCCGATGTCATGCCAGCGGTAGGGTGCCGCAGGTGTGTAGCGGCGTATGTCGAGGGCGCCGCAGCTGTCGATGTAGAAGTCCGTTATGCCTGCGGGGTGCAGTTCGGGTCCGACGTAATCGGAAACCCTGGCCAGCGTGGCGCCCGAAATTACATGGACGCCGCCGAAGGCTGCGGGCACGAGTGCGGACATGTCCAGTCCCTCGGGACGGACGATGCCCTTGGCTGTGTTGCGCCAGCCCCTGAGGCGTCCGTCCTTATCAAAAAGGAACGCGCGCGAGGAGGCGCGGCCGGGGTCGGCCAGCAGGGTAGCGTCGGCACCGGAGGCGATATGCTGTCCGATAAGCTCGCCAAGAGGAAAGTCGGTCCAGATGTCGGCGTTGTGCAGCAGTAGAGTCTCGTCTGCCG
>USGZ01000246.1 GCA_900554265.1 uncultured Porphyromonadaceae bacterium | reverse complement strand
CGGAATTGTCAAGACAAACGACGATTTCGAGGGTGCCCTTTTTATTGCCCGTGACCCCGCCTCCGACTTCAGCTTCGAGCGCGGCAACATACGCCGCGGCGTATGGCCCGATTTCTCGCAGGACAGCACCCGCAACGACCTGGTCATCTCCGAGACCATGGCCGATGCCCTCGGGCTCGACGTGGGCGACAGAGTATATTCCACCTTTATTATAGGAGAAGACGTCCGACTCCGGCGGCAGACCGTCGCCGGCATCTACCGCAGCGACTTCGGCGACTACGACAAGACCGTATGCTACGCCTCGATGCCCTTCCTGCAGTCAGTAGCCGGAATCGGGACCGCTGCCGGCACCCGTGTCGAACTGCGCGGGCTCCCCGTCGGCGACATCGAGGAAATATCCGCCGAACTACAGAGCGGGCTCCTTACCGCCGCGGCCACCGGCGAACTGGACGCCTATCACCCGGTCCGAAACATCATGCAGACCGGAGCCATGTACTTCAACTGGCTGGCTCTTCTGGATACCAACGTGATAGTCATCTTCATCCTGATGCTGGCCGTAGCCGGCTTCACGCTCGTGTCAAGTCTGTTCATCCTGATCCTCGAGCGCGTACGCACCATCGGCATCCTCCGCGCGCTGGGGGCAGGCAAACCCGCCGTGCGCCGCATATTCGTGTATCTTACCATGAAGACCGTGGGCATCGGCCTGCTCATAGGAAATATCCTCGGCATAGGTCTCCTGCTGATCCAGCGCACATGGCACATCATTCCCCTGAATCCGGAGATGTACTATCTCAGTTCCGTACCGGTCGAAATCAACTGGCTCTACTTCCTGCTACTGAACCTCGGAGTGGCCGTGGCGGCATGGCTGATACTTGTCCTTCCCGCCCATCTGGCATCCGGCATCGACCCTGCCGGTGCCGTCAAATACGAGTGACGCGCACTTTTTGGCATCATATTTGTTATAATCAATAATAGAAAAAATTTCCTTATATTTGCATTCAAATTTAACACAACGCACACGCATGGCACAAAGCAAGTCTCTCTCCGAACTCATCGTAGAAGGCATTCATAACCGTAAGGGGCGCAATGTCACCATCATAGACATGAGCGACATCGACACCGCCGTAACCCGCCGCTTCATCATCGCCGAAGGCAACTCCACCATCCAGACCGGAGCCATCGCCGAAAGCATCGAGGAAACAGTGCGCGAGGCTTCCGGTGTAAAGCCTTTCGGATCTGTAGGCGAGGGCACGGGCGAATGGGTCGTCATGGACTACGGCGACACCTGGGTACATATCTTCATCCCGGCAGTGCGCGAGCGCTATAATCTCGAGGAGCTCTGGAGCGACGCCAAGGTAAGCCATATTCCCGACCTCGACTGAGTTGCCGGGCCTCGCCGCTCCCTCCCTTCCCTCCCTATTCATCCATTACTGACTATCAATCATGGCCTTTACCCCCAATAACCCATCCAACGGACAGAAGAAGAACCCCTTCCGGTTCAGTCTCTGGTGGATGTACGCCATCGTATTCGTATTTCTTGCCGGCGTGTTCTACTTCGACACCAACACCGTGAGCAGGAAAGTGAGCTACACCGACTTCGAGCGCTACGTCGAGCAGGACCACGGTATAAATAAAATTGTCGTGTTCACCGACAAGAAAATCGCCGAGGGCTATCTGACCGACTCGCTGGCCGAGCACGTGTTCGCCAACAGCAACTATCGCCCCGGCAGCGGTGTCGAGGCCAAGGTCGAGACCACAATCTCTTCGGCCGACAAGATGAGCGACAAAATCGACGAATGGCGCAACAGCGGCGCCTTCACCGGCAAAGTCGAGTATGAGCAGAGCAGTCCGCTGACCTCTATTCTCATTTCCGTACTGCCCTTTGTCCTCTTTATCGGAATCTGGATATTCCTGATGCGCCGTATGTCCGGAGCGGCCGGCGGCGGAGGTGCCGGCGGCGGAGGTGGCATCTTCAGCGTAGGCAAGTCGAAGGCCATGCTTTTCGACAAGAACAACGCCGACCGCGTGACCTTCAAGGACGTGGCCGGTCTATCGGAGGCCAAGACCGAAATCGAGGAAATCGTGGAGTTCCTCAAGAATCCGCGCAAATATACCGTCCTTGGCGGTAAGATACCCAAGGGCGCGCTCCTGGTAGGCCCTCCCGGCACCGGCAAGACCCTGCTGGCAAAGGCTGTGGCAGGCGAGGCCGATGTTCCTTTCTTCTCCATGAGCGGCTCGGACTTCGTCGAGATGTTCGTCGGCGTCGGCGCTTCCCGTGTCCGCGACCTCTTCCGCCAGGCCAAGGAGAAAGCACCCTGCATCGTGTTCATAGATGAAATCGACGCCGTAGGCCGCGCCCGCGGCAAGAACGCCGGCATGGGTGCCAACGACGAGCGCGAGAATACCCTCAACCAGCTGCTTACCGAGATGGACGGTTTCGGAAGCAACAGCGGCGTGATTATCCTCGCCGCCACCAACCGCGCCGATATCCTGGACAAGGCCCTGATGCGTGCCGGGCGCTTCGACCGTCAGATTTACGTGGACCTGCCCGACCTGCCGGACCGGGTTGCCATCTTCAAGGTCCACCTCAGCCGCGTCAAGACGGCGCCCGACCTGGACATCGAGCTGCTTGCCCGCCAGACTCCCGGTTTCTCCGGAGCCGACATAGCCAACGTATGCAACGAGGCCGCGCTCATCGCCGCACGCCATAACAAGACATCCGTCGACAAGGACGACTTCAACGCCGCCGTCGACCGCATAATCGGCGGTCTCGAGAAGCGCAACAAGATAACCACCGACGAGGAGAAACGCTCCATTGCCGTCCACGAAGCCGGCCATGCAACCGTGTCCTGGCATCTCCAGTACGCCAATCCGCTGGTCAAGGTAACTATCGTGCCCCGCGGAAAGGCCCTCGGAGCGGCATGGTATCTCCCCGAGGAGCGCCAGATTACGCCCTCGCAGGTACTTCTGGACGACATCTGCTCGCTCCTGGGCGGCCGTGCGGCCGAGGAACTCTTCATGGGCCATATCTCGACCGGCGCCGCCAACGACCTCGAGCGCGTGACCAAGCAGGCCTACGCAATGGTGGTGTATTACGGTATGAGCGACCGCCTGCCCAACCTGTGCTACTACGATTCTTCGGGTCAGGACAGCATCTTTACCAAGCCCTACTCCAACGAGCGCGCCACCATCATCGACCAGGAAGTGAGCCGCATAATTACCGAGCAGTACGAGCGCGCCAAGGCCATACTCCGCCAGTATGCCGCCGGCCACAAGGAACTGGCCGACACCCTCATATCACGCGAGGTAATCTACACCGCCGATGTCGAGCGCATATTCGGCCCGCGCCCCTGGACCTCGAGGA
>USGZ01000245.1 GCA_900554265.1 uncultured Porphyromonadaceae bacterium | reverse complement strand
GTCGCGTTACCGCGGCAACAATCCCCAGGGCACCCCTCCGGCGCTCGCCGTTTCGCTGAAAGTCGACACCGCCCACGCGCGCGTCGGCGGCGTAGGCATGGATCTCGGGGGCCTTGTACTCGGAATGGGCCTCGAGAACACGGGCCGTCCGGCCGACTCGCTGACGGTCGTGCCTATGGGCGGCATCATAAGGATAGGAAGTTTCAGGGCCCTCTCCATCCGCGACAGCGCCGGATGCCGGGTGCGCGGTCTCGAAGGCCAGGTCGCCCTGGCCCGGCACGAGGGCGACCGCTATATTCCCGAAATCAGCCTCGACGCGCAGGTGCGTCGCCTGGTGGCCGGCGCGCCGCTCGCCCGCGTCAACATCCGCGAGGCCCATCTCTCGGCCCTGACATACCTGCGCCCGGACCGCGTCCGCGGAAGGCAGTATCCGCGCCGGCACCACCGCCGGCATATGACGGAAATGGCCGACTCGAACGAGATAATTGATTTCGGCGTAAGCAGAGGCTTCGCGAAGTATCTCAACAACTGGTATCTGGGCGGAGAGCTTACTACTCGGCGTGCGAGTCTCTATACGCCTTATTTTCCGATACGCAACCGCCTGAGCCGCGCCAATCTTCGCTTCAACAACGATTCCATCGTCCTTGAAGGGCTCCGCTACCGCGCCGGCCACTCTAATTTGGAGCTCAACGGTCTGATTTCCAATGTGCGGCGCAGTCTGACAGGGCGCCGGCATACACCGCTGAAGATGAATTTCAGCGTGCAGAGCGACACCCTGGACATCAACGAACTGGCCGCCGCCGTCTTCGCCGGTTCGGCATACGCCGAGCGGCGCCGCCGCGGCATGGCACCGGACGTGAGCCTCGCCGACGACGCGGACGACGACGCCTTCAGCGCCGCCATCGAAAGCAATGCGACCTCATCGGACAGCACCATGGCAGCGATACTCGTCCCCGTGAACATCGACGCGAGCGTCCGCCTCAACGCCAACCACATCCTTTACTCCGATCTTCAGCTCCAGGATTTCTCGGGCAATCTGCTTGTCTACGACGGCGCCGTGAACCTGAACCATCTTACGGCAAGTTCTGACGCGGGTACCGTAGGGCTTTCGGCTCTTTATGCGGCGCCGAATACACGCGAGATGCGCGCCGGCCTCGGTCTTCAGCTCGAGAAGTTCAATATCGAGCGCTTCCTCCGCCTTGTGCCGGCGGTCGATTCCCTGATGCCGCTCATGCGCGATTTCTCCGGCATCATAAACGCCGATATCGCGGCCACCGTCGACCTGGACAGCGCCATGAATATGGAGTTGCCTACTCTCGACGCAGCCGTACGGCTGAGCGGTCACGACCTGGCCTTTATCGACCCCGAGACATACAGGACCATCGGCAAATGGCTGCGCTTCCGCGACAAGGCCGACAACCGCATCGACAGCATGAGCGTCCAGATGCTCGTCAGCGACAACCAGATGCAGATTTTCCCATTCCAGTTCAACATCGACCGCTACACTCTCGGAGTAATCGGCTCCAACGACCTGAACATGAACTTCAACTACCATATCTCGGTGCTCAAGTCGCCTCTTCCATTCAAGTTCGGCGTAAACATCAAGGGAAATCCGGACAGCTACAAGGTCCGCCTCGGGGGCGCCAAGTACAAGCCGGGCATGGCCGCCGAGCGCCTCGATATGGTCGATACGGTACGCGTGAACCTAATCGACCAGATTCAGAACGTGTTCCGCCGCGGGGTGCGCAACTCGCGCTTCGCCCGGCTGAATTCCGACGAAATGCGGCGCGCCGGTCGCGTGCGCCTCAACGAGGACACCCTGAGCCGCGAGGATTCACTGATTCTGGTAAACCAAGGAATTATACAATGACGAAACTACATAAGGTCCCCGAGCCCGTGCGGGCGGTGCTGTTCGACATGGACGGCATTCTCTACGACTCCATGCCCGGACACGCGAAGGCGTGGCTGGCCATGTGCCGCGACAACGGCATCGACGCGGACTTCGACGAGTTTTTCGCCTACGAGGGCCGCACCGGCGCCTCGACCATCAACCTTCTTTTCCGTCGCCAGTTCGGGCGCGATGCCTCGGAGGAGGAGGTGAAGAGACTGTATGGTGTGAAGAGCGCCAACTTCGCCGCTCTGGGCCCCGCGCCGCTGATGCCGGGCGCGCAGGAGGCCGTCGCCGCCGTGCTCGAGGCCGGAGCGCTTCCGGTGCTGGTGACAGGTTCCGGTCAGGCATCGCTGCTGACGCGCCTCGAGCGTGATTTTCCCGGTGCCTTTCCTGCCGCACGGCGAGTCACGGCCCATGACGTCCGATACGGCAAGCCCCACCCCGAGCCCTTCCTGACGGGACTAAAAAAGGCCGGCGTTGACGCCTCGGAAGCCATCGCCGTCGACAATGCCCCTCTGGGTGTACGGAGCGCCGCCGCCGCGGGCATATTCACCCTCGGCGTCCGCACCGGGCCCCTGGCGGAAGGCGCTCTCCTGGACAGCGGCGCCGACCTGGAAATCCTCTCGATGGGCGGCTGCGCCGTGTTCCTGCGCGAGGCCCTGGCCCGCTGAGCATGAACAAGCGGCGCGCCGGCACCGTTTTATTATTTGTCACAAAGAAGAATTATTTTAGTGTTTGCTCTATGGAAAAGGAAACGAAACTCTACTTCACCAATCTTGTCGGCGAGACCATCGACAGGCTCGCCGACGAAATCAAGGCCGAGGACGTAGTCGTAATCGCCGACGTCAACACGGCCCAGTTCGTGCTGCCGGTGCTCCGCAACGATTCCAGGACCGTTGCCGGTGCGCGTCTGCTGACCATCAAGGCCGGCGAGGAAGGCAAGACCATCGACGAGACCATACGCGCCTGGCGCGAGCTTCAGAAAATGGAGGCAACGCGCAGCACTCTGGTGATAAACCTCGGCGGCGGGGTGGTTACGGACCTCGGCGGCTTCGTGGCGGCCACGTTCAAACGCGGCATGAGATTCATCAACGTGCCCACTACGGTGCTCGGTGCCGTCGACGCTTCCTACGGCGGCAAGACGGGCATCAACTTCGGCGAATTCAAGAACCAGATAGGCGTGTTCGCCGACCCCTACGCGAGCGTAATCTCCAGCATCTTTTTCAATACCCTCCCCAAGCAACAGATACTCTCGGGCTACGCCGAGATGCTCAAGCATGGCGTGCTCATGGACGCCGACACCCTGGCCTCGCTGCTGAGATATTCGCCTGTCTATCCGGTATTCGACAGCGAGGGCATCCTGCCGCTGATCGAGAAGAGCTGCAAGGTAAAGCAGGACGTGGTCCGCGAGGATCCCCGCGAGGCCGGACGCCGCAAGATACTCAACCTCGGCCACACCGCCGGCCATGCCATCGAGGCCTTCGGT
>USGZ01000244.1 GCA_900554265.1 uncultured Porphyromonadaceae bacterium | reverse complement strand
GTCTCGCACCCACACTTCGCGAATGTGCATTTATTTGGCGTCCAGGCGATTGCGTCGGGGCGAGGACGCCCCGACCTCCACTGCGCTACGCGCTTTTTACCTTGTCGGCTGCCTTTTTATAGCTCGAAGACTATTTCCTTGAAGGCGTAGGTTTTGCCGGTGCTTAGGGTCAGGGTGCCGTCGGGTGCGATGGAGGCGATGGAGGCGCGGAATGTCGTGCCGCCCGGTTCGTGGAAGGGGTGCTCGCCTTCGCCTCGCCATAGCTCGGCGCGGTATCGCGCCAGAAGGGTCTCGCGGGCGCCGCTGTGGCTATCGCCAGGCGCGGCGCTGGCCTCGCGAGGGGCGCTGGCGGCTATTGCGGTTTCGTAGCGCTCAAGGGCGGTGAGGATTGAGGTGCAGAGGCTTTCGAGCAGGGCAGAGAGGGGCATGGGGGTCCCTGTATAGTGGATTATGGATGTCGGATTCGGCGCGTCGGACAGGAACTTACGCTGGTTGACGTTCAGTCCTATGCCGGCGATGCTGCGTTCTATTCCGCTTCCGCTCAGGCTGTTCTCGATAAGTATTCCGGCAATCTTGCGGTCGCCGACATAGATGTCGTTGGGCCACTTGACGCATACCCGCGGCGCATCGGGGGCGCCGGCGAGGGCGCGGCGGACGCAGGCGGCGACTTCCAGGGCCACTATCATGCTCAGCTCGAACTGCCGCGCCGCCGGAATCGCCTGCGGGCGCAGCAGGAGGGAGAATGTGAGGTTGGCTCCCGGCTGGGCTTCCCAGCTGTTGCCGCGCTGACCCCGGCCGGCGGTCTGACGGTCGGTCACGACGACGGTGCCGTGCGGCGCATCGGGCATGGCGGCAAGTACGGCGCTGGTGCTCCGGCATTCCGGAACGCGCTGTATTATCGGTGTCATTATAATAAGGTAGTGGGCGGCGCTTACTCGCTGACAGTGATGGTGCGGGAATCGTCGTCGTTGACCTTGATTTCGACCGTGACGGTATCGTCGGGCAGGGCGGCGGCGATGCGTTCGGGCCACTCGATCAGGCATACTGCGCCGGAATCGAAGTAGTCCTCGATACCTAATTCGAGAGCCTCCTCGAGGGTCTCGACGCGGTAGAAGTCGAAGTGGTAGATGAGCTCGGCGGTAGTGTCGGAGCGGTATTCGTTGATGAGTGCGAAAGTCGGCGATGCGGTTTCGGCGGTGTCGACGCCGAGCACTTCGCAGAGGGCGTTGATGAACGTGGTCTTTCCGGCTCCCATGTCGCCGTAGAAGGCGAAAACGGTGTTGTCGCCCATCATGCGGGCGAATTCCCTGGCGGCTTCCGGGAGGGCCTGGAGGTTCGGAACCTGAATGGTTTTCATTTGGGACTGAGAGTAATCAGCGGCACGAGCATTTCCTCCATGGATATGCCTCCGTGCTGGAAGGTGCCGCTGTAGTATTGTACGTAATAATTGTAATTGTTCGGATAGGCGAAGAAATCGTCCGGCGCGGCGAAGATGTAGGTCGTCGACACGTTGGGGGAGGGCAGTCCGTAGCGCTGCGGCTGCTTGATTTCGTAGACCTGCTTTGAGTTGTAGCCCAGGTTCTTGCCGAGCTTGTAGCGCAGGTTGGTGTTGGTGTTCTTGTCGCCGGCCACCTTTATGGGATTGTCGACGCGAATTGTGCCGTGGTCGGTGGTGAGGACGATTTTGTAGCCCTTGTCGGCGATTTTGCGGAAGATGTCTATTGCCGAGGAGTGGCGGAACCACGATTCGGTCAGCGAGCGGTAGGCGGCGTTTGTGGCGGCGAGCTCGCGGATCATGCGGCTTTCGGTGCGCGCATGGGAGAGCATGTCGATGAAGTTGAAGATGATTACGGTGAGGTCGTCGTTCCCGAGCCGGTCGAACTCGCGCAGCAGCTTCTCGCCGCCGGTGGAATCGTTGATTTTATGGTAGCTGAAGCGCACCTTGCGGCGGTAGCGTTCGAACTGGGTGGCAATCAGGGGGCTCTCGTTGAGGTTCTTGCTTTCCTCGGCGTCCTCGTCGATCCACAGCTCGGGAAACATCTTCTCGATCTGCGCTGGCATCAGGCCGGAGAAAATCGCGTTGCGGGCATACTGCGTGGCCGTCGGCAGGATGGTGGTGTAGAGCTGCTCGTCGAAGTCGAAATACTCGGCCAGCAGTTTCTTGACTGTCCGCCACTGGTCCAGGCGGAAATTGTCGATAAGGATGAAGAAAAGTTTCTCGCCGCGGTCCAGCATCGGGAACACAACGTCCGGGAATATGCGCGGGCTCATCAGGGGCTTGTCGCCGCCGGTGACCCAGCCCTCGTAGTTGCGGCGTACCCATTTGAAGAACTCCTTGTTGGCCTCGATCTTCTGGGTCTCCAGGAGCTCGTCCATGTTTGTGTCCGCCTGCGCCAGTTCCATCTCGCGGAAGACGAGCTGGCCGTAGAGGCGGTACCAGTCGTCGATGGTGTCGGCGCTGTTGATGGCCATGCCTATGCGTCCGAACTCCTCGCGGTAGTCGCGGCTTGTCTTTTCGGCCACGAGGCTGGCCGAGTGCAGGTGCTTCTTGATGGCTATGAGAATCTGGTTGGGGTTGACGGGCTTGATGAGGTAGTCGGCGATCTTGCTGCCTACGGCCATGTCCATGATGTTCTCCTCCTCGCTCTTGGTAATCATGATTACCGGAATGTGGGGCTGGGTCTGCTTGATGAGCTGCAGGGTCTCCAGGCCTGTGAGGCCGGGCATGTTCTCGTCCAGAATTATAAGGTCGAAGGGTTCGCGCTCGACCAGGTCGAGGGCGTCGCGGCCGTTATTGGCCGTAACCAGTTCGTAGCCCTTGTTCCTGAGAAAGAGAAGGTGAGGCTTGAGAAGGTCGATTTCATCGTCGGCCCATAGTATTCTTTGCTGTTTGGCCATGTTTTCTGAGTATGCGGAACAAAGTTACAACAAAAAAGTGAAATGCCGAAGGATGGAGCGCATCAAAAAGGAAAAGTCACAAAAAGATGGGAAAACGGTTCGTTTTTTTGACGCTTTTTTAATTTTTCTGTTAATTCGATAGCCCAAGGTGAAAAAATAGTGGCGGAATGTTGCAAAAGTAAAAAATTACGCCTACATTTGCAGCCTCAACCATAAAATAGGTACCAGAATCTAATGAAAGATATTATGAAGGCTGCACTTGCCGGACTGTTGCTGTCCGTTCCCGCAATCGCGATGGCTGTGCCTGCGAAACCGGGTGTCATGACGATGACCCAGACTGACGGCACGACGGTTCAGGTTCGTCTTATAGGCGACGAATTCGCCCACCAGTACTTTACTCCCGACGGTTATCTCCTTGTCGAAGAAGGAGGTGACTTTTATTATGGAACAGTGGATGCCGACGGCATCGCCTCGAAGACCGCCTACCGCGCTTCGGACAC
>USGZ01000243.1 GCA_900554265.1 uncultured Porphyromonadaceae bacterium | reverse complement strand
ATTGGGGGAGTGGCCATTAAAAAGCCGCACCGGCGGTGGGGCTGGTGCGGCTGTGGGGGAGGAGAGGGGGGTATTAACGTTATAGACTCAATTTCAGGGTCTGGGCCGGGGTGCGGAGGAGGTAGACATTTCCGGCGGGGAGGGCGCGCAGCTCATTTCCGTCGGGGTTGCGGAGCAGGAGGCGCCCGTTGATGTCATAGACCTCGCAGGGACCGTCGACAGCGTCGATGCTGATTTCGTCGATGCCTGTGGTGTCGTTTACGGTCACTTCGCAGACGGCGGTCTTGCCCTGTGCTGTGGCGGTGATGGTGGCGGTGCCGGGGGCGAGGCCTTTTACCACGCCGTTTTCATACACGGCTACCTGAGGGTCCGACGAGGCGTACTCGACGGCTACGCCCTCGGCGGCAGCCGGCGTATATACGAGGCTCAGCTCGGCGTCGGCGTCCTTGTTGACGGTCAGTTCGCTCTTGTCGAATGCCAGGGCTCCGACTTCGACGGCGAGGGTGTACTGGGTTGCACCGGGACGGTCGCCAAGGAACTCGCCCTGTGCAGGGGAATAGGTGAATACGCTGTTGAAGAGCTCACCTCCGCCTTGACCCTTGAAGTCTTCCGATACCTTGACTTTAACGCTCATTATGCGGTAGTTGCCGGAAAAGAGGGGCGAGTTCGTCATGGATATGACGACGAAGCGGGCATATCCGTCTTTTAGCGAAGAACTGACCGTGTGGTCATCGATTTCCTCACTGTTGAGAGTGGCCGTAGGATTGCCGCGACGGTTGAGAACGAATTCGACGCCTTCGGGGAGCCGGATGTCGGTCTGAAAGTTTACGTAGTCCTTATCGGCATCGAAGAATACGGGCAGGTCGATTTCTTCACCGGGAACGATATAGGTCTCAGGAATGGAGAGGTTGGTCTCTGCCTTTGCTACAAGTGCAAGCACAGGCAATGCGCAGGCCAACAGGTATTTGAATACAGTTATTCTCATGATTGCTTAATAACTCATAATTAAGTTGATGTGCGATGCGACATCGACAACGTCGATTTGCGCGTCGTCGTTGAAGTCGCCTATTTCGAGGTGCGGGGTCGCGTCGGTGTCACCTAAGGAAATTGAAACCATTATGGCGGCGTCCATGACATTCACCACTCCGTCGTCGTTGAGGTCTCCTACCAGTCTTCCGGCGAGGGTGTGGGTGTTGGTGTCGGTGCCGGGGGTGGTGAGGTTGGCGCCGGTCGCGTCGGTGACTTTGATGTTGGTGAGGCGTGCGGTGGCGCCGCGCAGACCCGTGCCCTTGACTTTGAGCGAGAAAAGGGTGCCTTCGGAGTCGCGGAAGGGCTTGTTCGACGCCGAGTAGACTATCAGGCGCCATTTGCCGTCCGGGAGCTGCGCCAGGGTGGCGGAGTGGCCGTCGCGGCGGCCGGAGAGCTCGAGGCCGTCGGGGTCGAGGGTGACGCCGCGGGGCAGCTCGATGTCCATCTGCATGGCCGTGATGCGGTCGTTGTTGGTCAGCGAGCCGGCGAGGACGTACTCGTCGGTGCGGGAGAACTTACCGCTGAAGCTCAGCTCGTTCGGCGAGTAGATGTTGCCGTCGATGCCGATTGTGACCAGTGGAGTGACCGGGTCGTTCGAGTAGAGGTTCATGGTCGTGGCGAAGGCGCCGGGGGTGTTGGCCGCCGGGCGCAGGTGCAGGGTCGTGGAGCCGTAGGGCTCGACGCTGATCGGCAGGCTTTCCTCGAGTTCGACATTGCGGTCGGCGAAGATGGCGCGCGTGAGAGTCAGGGTGCCGTCGCCGTAGTTGTAGACCGTGTGTTCGAGCACGGCGTCCTCGGTGCAGGGCCGGTTGCCGAACTCGGCGCGGGCGGAGGTGCTGATCTGCGGCGAGCGCACCACCATGTACTCGCCTTCGACGCCGGAGGTCATGTCGCGTCCGGCGGCGTTGGCCAGGCGCACCTTGGAGGGCGTCAGGGAGAACCAGCCGCTGTGGGCGTTGACCTTCACGCGGAAGGAGCACAGCTCGCCGTCGTTGCCCTCGACGGGGCGGTTGGCGGCGTTGTAGAGCACCACGCGCACCTTGCGGCCGTTCTGGCTGGCCGTGGCGCTCATGGCTGCGGCGCGCGGGGCGGCCTCGATGCTGCCGTCGACGTAGCTGAACTCCTCGGGAAGCTCGACCTCGAAGTCGGCGCCGACGATTGGCTCCATGTTCTGCAGCGCGAGCGTCACGGTGGCCTCGCTGCCGCCGTCGGCCTCGCTGCGGAGCAGCCTGAGGATATTGACCGAGTAGGGCACGGCCTTTATAGCGAAGCTGCGGGTGCCGCGGTAGTCGTTGGAGGCTACGGTGGCGGTGGCCTCGATGCCGTCGGCGTAGTCGACCGGCGAGTAAGTCACCGTTACGTCGGCCGCCTGGCCCGGCTCGATGCTGGGGTCGGCGGGAGCGAACGTTGCGGGCAGACCCTCGGCGGCGATGTCGGCGACGGCCACCGGCTCGGTGCCGGTATTGGTCAGGGTCACGGTGCGGGTATAGGTCCCGCGGATGGGCACGCGGCCGAAATCGAGCACGGCGGGCGAGAATTCCAGCGCCGGCGCCAGGGCCGTGAGGCTGCCGGAGGTGGCCGTGCAGTCGATGGCCTTTCCGGCGGCGTCGCTGAGCTTGATGCGCGGCGTCAGGGCGAATACGCCCGGCTCCTTGCCCGTCCGCAGACGCAGGGTCAGGATGTCGCCCTCGCCGGCGGCTATGGTATTGCGGCCGGCGGAGTAGAGGACAATCACCAGCTCCCCGCCGCGCACGGAGGCCGTGGCCTCCATGCCGGCAAGGCGGTGCGGGTTGGGATTGAGCGATTCGGCGATGTAGCTCGTGCCCTCGGGCAGGGGGATGTTGACCTGCATGCCCGCGGCCTCGGCTGCGTCGGCCGTGTAGGCCAGGCGCAGGGTGGCTTCGGAGCGCAGGGGAGCCGCGGCGGCGCCTATGCTTACGCTATGGGCCGCCAGGGCTGCGGAAGTTCCCGTCAGAAGGGCCGCCGCTATCGCCAGCAGATGGGTTATTCTCATTGCTTGATGACCTTGGCGGTATCGACGGCGGTGCCGTCGACGGTGAGAGTGAGCATATAGAAGCCTTCGGGCAGGCTGCGGGTGTCGACGGCGACGGTATGTTCGCCGTAGCCGAGGACGGAGGTGCTGACGAGGCGTTCGCTGCCATCGAGGCTGAAGAAGCGGATGGCCACCTCATGTTCGCCGGCGCCGCCGAGAACTACCGGCACGCTAATCTCGTCGCGGAAGGGATTCGGGGTCACGAGCTTGAGCTCGGCCAGGCTGACGGCACCGATGCCGGAGTGCTCGCTGCGTACGGCGAGAATCTGTCGGCCGGCGGTGTCGCAGAGGAGGATGCCGGCGATGTCGGCGTCGCCGATGGCCAGGATGGCGTTCTCGCCGGCGGCCACGCTGCGGCCGC
>USGZ01000242.1 GCA_900554265.1 uncultured Porphyromonadaceae bacterium | reverse complement strand
GTGAAGAAGTGGCAAACTTCTTAAAAGGATATGAAATGATTTATAAACAAATCATTAATCAGAAACCGTTTCTTGACGCAATCGATAAAATTATCGATACGTTTCCAGTCGCATTTGAAGCGGGTTCTGGTACGGATATAATTCAGATATGACACACCGGCATGATATCTTTAATAGAAGATTAAGATTTTTGAAACATTATTGAAATATTTTCTCGATTACTTTGTGCCGTAATAAGTAATTGAGGAAGATAATGGAAATATTGTTTCTTTGTGTAGTGATTTTTCTGTTTCTGCTTGCAGTGTTCGATCTGTCGGTGGGAGTGAGTAATGATGCCGTCAATTTTCTGAATTCTGCGATAGGGTCGAAAGCCGCGTCATTCAAGAGAGTTTTGATTGTAGCGTCGGTCGGGGTATTTATCGGAGCGGCAATGAGCAACGGCATGATGGACGTGGCACGCCACGGCATTTTCCGCCCCGAGAACCTGTCGTTCTACGACGTCATGGCCATCTTCATGGCCGTAATGGTGACGGACATCATTCTCCTGGATATGTTCAACTCGCTGGGAATGCCCACGTCGACCACCGTGTCGCTGGTCTTCGAGCTGCTGGGAGCGACCTTCGTTGTGGCGCTTTTCAAGATGGGTGCGCCCGACAACGCCCTCGGACTGGGCGATTATCTGAACACCGAGAAGGCCCTGTCCGTAATCCTGGGCATCTTCCTTTCGGTAGGCATAGCCTTCGTGTTCGGCACCGCCGTCCAGTTCATCGCCCGCCTGATTTTCACCTTCGAGTATAAGAGCCGGCTGAAATGGAAGGTCGGGCTGTTCGGAGGTATCGCCTGTACGGCCATAGTCTACTTCATGCTCCTGAAGGGCATCAAGGACCTCACAATCATGACTCCGGAACTGAAGGCCTGGATAGCGGGCCACAATTCTCTGATTCTCGGCGGCTGCCTGGTCGGGTTCACCTGCCTGATGCAGCTGCTGCATATGCTGAAGGTCAATGTATTCAAGGTTGTGGTGCTCCTGGGTACCTTCTCGCTGGCTATGGCCTTCGCCGGCAACGACCTGGTGAATTTCGTAGGCGTTCCTCTTACCTCGCTGGCTTCCTACAGCGACTATGCGGCCAACGGCTCCGGCGACCTCCACGGCTTCATGATGGGCAGTCTCAACGGACCGGCACAGACCCCGATTTTCTTCCTTGTCGCCGCCGGAGCCATAATGGTCATCGCCCTGGCCACGTCGAAGAAGGCCCGGCAGGTAACGCAGACCACCGTCGGGCTCAGCGCCCGCTCGCAGGGCGATGAGATGTTCGGCAGCTCGCGCCTGGGCCGGGCGATAGTGCGCGCCACTCTCAACGCCAACACCTGGATCTGCGACCATACACCTCAGCGGGTCCGCACCTGGATAGGCCGCAGGATGAATCCCGCCGTAACCCAGGAGGAGGACGGCGCGGCCTTCGACCTTGTCCGCGGCTCAGTCAACCTCATGCTCGCCGCCATACTGATAGCCTTCGGAACCTCGCTGAAGCTGCCGCTGTCTACCACCTTCGTCACCTTCATGGTTGCCATGGGTACCTCGCTGGCGGACAAGGCCTGGGGCCGCGAGAGCGCCGTGTTCCGCGTTACGGGCGTGATTTCCGTAATAGGCGGCTGGTTCATCACCGCCGGCGTGGCCTTCCTCGGAGCCGGTGCCGTGGTATGCCTGATGCACCTGGGCGGCGTGCCGGTGATGGTGGCCGGCGGCGTGCTGGCGCTTGTGCTCCTTATCCGCAGCAACCGCAAATTCCGGCGCAAACGCGCCGAAGAGGATGGCGACTCGCTCTTCCAGACCATCCTCGCCTCCGACAACCCCGCGGAAGTCTGGAATCTGCTCAATCTCTATATCAACGAAAAGCAGAAAAATTTCCTGGGCTTCACCCTATCCTGCTTCAATGACATAACCGATGGCTTCGTGACGGACAATTCACGCCTGCTCTCGCGCTCGGACAAGGCCCTGGCGGCCGAGAAGAACGTACTCAAGTCGCAGCGCCGCAAGCTCACCCTCTGCCTACGCCAGGTGAGCCCCGATACGGCGATGGAGAAGCGGGCGTGGTTCCATCTGTGCAACAGCATGGCCATGTCGATGACTTACAGCCTGCGGCATATCAACGAGGTATGCAAGGAGCACGTCGACAACAACTTCCGTCCGCTCCCCCGGCACCTCGCCGACGCTCTTGGCGGCATCAGGGATGAAATCGCTGGCATTCTCCGCGACGCGGATTCCGCTATCGGCGAGCGCAATCCCGAGACTATCGACGCCCTGCGACAGCGCTGCGGCGTCGTCAAGGACCGCCTCTCTTACATGACGCGCGACGTCTACGACCTTCTGCAGAAAGGCGACGCCGGCGACATGACGGTGACCTACGTGTATCTCAACGTGCTGCAGGAAACGCAGGAGATGGTGACCTCGCTGCGCAAGATGCTGCGCGCCATCGGCAAGCTGAACCTTGCTCCGGCATCTTACCGCAGCTTCTCGCAGCACAGCCTGGTAGAGGTTTAGTTGATAGGTATGAGGTGTTAGGGGGCTTCGGGCATATTTCCCTATTAATCCCGATTAATCGGGATTATTTCGGAGGGGCGACGGCCGGACAATCAGGTTGTCGCCGCAGAGCCTAAAGCCTAATCCCACCGGGATGCGTCGGGCATGTCGATGAGTTCGGCGGCGGGGAAGTGGCTGGCCAGGTAGCGCTTTATGAAGCCGAAAGTGTCGGCGGCAATGGTCTTGTCCTTGTCGAAATGACGGTTGTAGACCACGGCCACGAGCTCTATTCCCCTCGATGCCAGCGCTTCGAGCGAAAGGATGGTATGGTTTATGGAGCCCAGGCGTCCGTTGGTGACCAGGACGGTCGGCAGACGGTGCGAGGCCACGTAGTCGATGGTGAAATAATCGTCGGTTACGGGTACCATCAGGCCGCCGGCGCCCTCGATGAGGACGGTATCGTAGCGCGCGGCGAGGCGCTCGGTGCTCCGCTCTATCGCCGCGAGGTCTATAGTGCGTCCGTCGATGGCAGCGGCGAGCTGGGCGGATGCCGGGTATGTGAAGATTACGGGCGCCGTGGTGTGGTCCAGGTCCTCGGGAAGCATACCGGTGCCGCAGAGGCGGCGGTGGGCCTCGATATCCTCGGAGCTGTCGGTGCAGCCGGTCTGGATGAATTTCTGGGTGATTACGCTGCGCCCCTCGCGGGCCAGCAGGCGGGCCAGGTATGCCGTGGCATAGGTCTTGCCCGCGTCGGTATCTATTCCTGTAACGAAAAGAACAGGCTGATTCATAGCTGGATTCGTTTATACTTCAGTATTATGGGACAATAAGTCAGCTCGAACTTGCCGGAGGGTCCGCGCATGAGTCTGCCTATGGCGCGGCGCAGGGCGCCCCCGCTGTCCGTTGTGCGGCCCAGGGAGTTGACGCCGGTTGCCTTGAGATGG
>USGZ01000241.1 GCA_900554265.1 uncultured Porphyromonadaceae bacterium | reverse complement strand
CTCGAGTTTGTCGGCGCCCGCCGCGAGAGCTATCACCGCGAGAGCCGCAACCCCATCGTCGAGGACGGCACCCTCGCCGACGACCTCGCCCGCCGCGACTTCACCATCAACGCCCTGGCCGTGTGTGTCAACGCCGATGGCTTCGGCGAGGTAGTCGACCACTACGACGGCATCGGCGACATAGGACGGCGCCTGATCCGCACGCCTCTGGACCCGGACATCACCTTCAGCGACGACCCCCTGCGCATGATGCGCGCAATCCGCTTCGCCACGCAGCTGGGCTTCGACATCGTCCCGGAGACTTTCGCCGCCATACGCCGCAACGCCGAACGTATAAAAATCATCACCGCCGAGCGAATCACTACCGAGCTGATGAAAATCATGGCCTCGCCGGAACCTTCGCGCGGCTGGTACATGCTCCTGGACAGCGGACTGCTGGGCTACTTCCTGCCCGAGCTGGAGAGGATGAAGGGTATCGAGGTAGTAAAAGGTCGCGGCCACAAGGACAACTTCCGCCATACCATGATGGTGCTCGACGGAGTCGCACGCGCGTCGGACAACGTATGGCTGCGCTGGGCCGCCCTTCTGCACGATATCGGAAAGCCGGTGACCAAGCACTTCGACCCCGGGCGCGGCTGGACCTTCCACCAGCATAACTTCGTCGGCGCCAAGATGGTGAAGTCCATTTTCGCGCGCCTGAAGATGCCTATGGGCGCCGAGATGCACTATGTCCAGAAGCTCGTCGAGCTGCATATGCGGCCCATAGCCCTTGTCGAGGACGAGGTGACCGACAGCGCCGTACGCCGCCTGATAAACTATGCCGAGGACAATCTCGCGGACCTGATGATACTTGCCCGCGCCGACATTACCAGCGGTCAGGAGGACCGTCGCGCGCGCTATCTGGCCAATTTCGACCTTGTCGAGGAAAAATTCCGCACCACCAACGCCAAGGACCTCGAGCGCAACCGCAAGAACCCGGTGGACGGCACGGAAATCATGGCCCTTTTCGGCCTCAGCCAGGGTCCGGAAGTGGGTTACTATGCAAAGAGTCTCAAGCAGGCCATAAAGGACTGCGAGATCGAGGACAACCGACCTGCCGCATTCCGCTATCTTCTCGACCTGGCCGCCGCCCGCGGCGTCCGGCCCCTCTATGACCCCCTGGCCGGGGAGACTCAGAAGTAGCAGCGGGAGGCTATGCTGAGGTTTAGCGTCTGGAGGGCGCGGTAACCGGTAATTACATTATATTCGATTCCCACCGAACTGCCGAAGTGGCGCGTAAGGCGCAGTTCCAGTTCTGCTCCGGCGCCTATGCGCGGGCTCCAGGCCGCGCCGCCGCGGTGGCGGCGCATGCGGTGGGCGATACCGAGGCTGAATCCGCCGCGCAGCGTCAGCGGCGAGGTCGCGAGGGGCGCCGTGCCGTCGAAACCGGCGCTGAGATGGACCGCCCGCAGTGGCTTGGCCTCGGGCGCGTCGCGATAGGGCAGAGCCAGCGCCCCTAAGGCGGCGTTGAAGGCGAAAAGCTCATTTACAGGATAATTCCCCCGTACGTTCATGCCCCAGCCAGAGTCGAAATCTCCGGTCAGAGGCACTACGAGTTCCGACGTGGCGCTGAGCGACGGCTCCGCCGGCATGGTGCAGGCGCTCGCGAGCTGCGGTGACCAGCTGCCGAAGATGAGGCGCGACACCAGCTGCCCGATTTCCGCCGACGCTATGCCGGTAATGGCACCGGCGGCCACGTCGCTGCCATAGTGGTGCCGGCCGTCGACGCGCTGCAGCCCTATCGCCGACGCCGCGGTCTGAGTTACCAGCGGCACCCAGGGCGTACTGGCGTAGAACTGGTTGGATATGGCCGTAGATATGGCGAAAGCCCACGAGCTATGCCGCGAGGGGAAGGAATTGTCGTCGCTGTGGTCCGGGCGCATCTTGTGGACGCTGAGCTTGAGCGCCTCCGTAAGTCCGGCGTTGACACCTAAGGTAACGGCTCCCGCCGTAATCGCTTCGGGCAGGGGGCGCGTCTGCGCGTTGTCGGCCTGGGGCTGCGGACGCGCGCTTATGGAATCCGCCTCGGCGGCTCCCGCGGGGAGAGCCGCCAGGCAGAATGCCAGTATTGTAGCTGAGATTTTCAATTCTGTCGGGTTTCAGCGTTTGCCGCGTCGTTGTCCTGGCCGTTGTCCAGGGCCTGGTAAACCAGGCTGAAAAGATGCGGGCGCACGTTGCTGCGGTTGAACACGGCCGAGTCGCGCGTCGGGTAGACGCGGTTGGTCAGGAACACGAAAATCATGTTTTCCGACGGGTCGACCCAGAAGCAGGTGCCCGTGAATCCAAGGTGGCCGAACACGCTCGCACCGGCCTCGTCGCATGTCGGCGAGTAGTCAGGATTTTCGGTGTCGGGCTTGTCGAAGCCCAGGCCGCGGCGGCATGTCGGGCTCTTGTCGGTGGTGAACAGGCGCGCCGTCTCCTCGCTGAGGATGCGGGCGTCGCCGTAAGTGCCGCCGTTGAGCAGCATCTGGCATACCTTGGCCAGGTCGTCGGCGCTGCCGAAGAGACCCGCGTTGCCCTGTACGCCGCCGGAGAAGTTGGCGAGCTCGTCGTGGACGTAGCCGTGGACGAGCTGGCGGCGCAGGTAGGTGTCGCGCTCGGTCGGGGCGATGCGTGTCAGCGGGAAGCGCTCGGTCGGGCGGTAGCCGGCGCCGTAGGCTCCCAGCGGGCCGAAGATTTCGGTGGTTGTGAACTCGTCGTGGCTGCGGCCGGTGCGGCGCTGCTCGATGTCCATCAGCAGGCAGAAGTTAAGGCAGGAGTAGTTGTAGTCGCGGTTCTCGCGCAGGGGAATGTCGTAGATGCGGTGCATCAGCGTGTCGTAGGTCTCGCGGCCGGTGTAGATGCCGCGGTCGGCCTCGATGGGGAAGCGCTCGCTGCGGGTGGCCGAGGTGATGTCGCGGCGCAGGCGGCCGTCGCGGTGGCCCCAGGCGCCGCGCTGTATCTTGATGGGATGCATGGCGTCGCGCCGCCCCTTGATGAGCTGGCCGGTGTAGCTGGTGCTGTCGATCATAACGTTGAACATGTTCAGCGCCGCCGGCATGCCGGTCTCGTGGTAGAGCAGCTGGCGCACGGAGATGCACTGCTTGGCGCTGTCGGCTATTTCGGGAATCAGGGCGCCCAGGGTGTCCTCAAGGGCGATGAGGCCCTGGTCGTAGGCCTTCATGATGCCCGGCAGAGTGCCCATGGCCTTCGATACGGAGGCCAGATCGTAGACGGTCTGCGCAGTCACGGCTTCGGATCCGGCGCCGGAGAGGGTGCCGTAGGCCTTGTCGAGCACGATGTTGCCGTTGCGGGCAACGAGCACCTGGCAGCCGGGCATGCCGCCGGCGCGGATCACGCGGCGCACGAAGGCGTCGACGCTGTCGGTCAGCCAGGGGCGGAAACCTTCGGCCACGGGCGACGTGAAGCCCAGGCGCGTCTTTTCGAGGCGTATGCCGGCGCCCAGAGGTGCGATGCCGG
>USGZ01000240.1 GCA_900554265.1 uncultured Porphyromonadaceae bacterium | reverse complement strand
GATGTTGACGGCGGGCACGGCCTTGCCGTCGGCAACGAGATGCATTCCGTCCGGGGCATAGCTCTGGTTGCGAAGAACGGCGTGGGCGATGAGGTCGACAACGACGGTGTCGCCGGGCTGAACGTCGGCGAAGCGGGGCGACGCCACGGCCGAATATCCGGGAAGAATCTCGAATACGCTGTCCTGGGGGTTGACGGTCTCCAGCCCGCGGGAGAACATGCAGAAAGCAAGCTGCTCGAAGGGCTGGCCGGCAATGATCGTGAAACGCTGGGTGTACTGCGCGCGACCGTCGGCATTCACTTCATTGCCGAGAGTTTCCCAGATGATGGTGTTCTGGGGTTCGGAGGCGTCCGCCTTGGTGCACTGCGTGCAGACCGGCAGGAGTACGGCAGCCGATCCAAGAGCTAACATCAAATTTCTAAACATGGTTTAAATAACGGATAAGGTAATTAGATAATGAGCCGCCGGGCGGACGGAAGGACGCTGAGTGTGGGGAAAATTCGTCGCTTCTGCAAAGATAGCGAATAGTTCGGACTTACGCGCCATCGGCGGTGAGTTTTTTAAGGGACGAGCGAGGAGGGACGAGGAACGAGAGGCTTTAGGGGGGTGGCGGGAAATCAGAGTCCCGGACTTTCGGCAAGCCCGGGACTCCCAGATGGAAAACAACCTTTCTTACTCAACGCGAACCGGCTGGGATATGGCCGACTCGACGTTGTCGCGGTTTAGAGCGGAGACTGCATAATTGCCGCTCACGGACGCGGTCCACTGGTTGGAAGGCACTACGGCCACAAGGGCGGCCTCGTAGACGTTCTCGACGCTCGAGGGCTTGACCTTGTAGACGGCATAGCGCACGTCGCCGGACTGGGCTGTCCAGCTTATGGAACGACCCTCAGCCGCGATTCCGGCGACCTCCTCGGGAGCCGGGGCGCTTTCGCGTCCCATCACGGGGATGAGGGTCTTTTCTTTGTACACCGTAGCCAGTCGGCTGAGGATGTTTATCTTGTTCTCGTTGAAGCAGGTGGCGTTGAACAGGAAGCTGCCGCAGGTGTTCTGGCAGCCGCGGGAGATGCTGAACTGGTCCGAGAGCTGGTCCAGGTTCTGATAGGGCGCGCCCTCGGCCTCGACACCGAAGCGGTAGAGGGCATGGCCGATGGCCAGATGGGCCTGGAAATTGTTCTGGTCCCACCAGCGGCACATCTTGGTGAAGTTCATCGCAATGTTGGAAGTCGAGTTATAGAGCTGGGGCACGACGAGGTCTATCCAGCCGTTCTGGCACCAGAGGCGCACGTCGGCATAGAGGTCGTCGTAGTTCTGCAGGCCGCTGGAATCAGAGCCGTACTGAGGGTCGGAAGCCTTGTTGCGCCAGATGCCGAAGGGAGAGATGGAGAAAACCACGCCGGGCTTCTTGGCTGCAATGACGTTGTGGATGCGCTCGATCACGTCGTTGACCTGACCGCGGCGGAAGTCGCCGATGTTGGAGTAGCCGGCGCCGTAGCGGGTGTAGTCGGCCTGGTCGTCGATGGCAACGCCGCTCTTGGGATAGGGATAGAAGTAGTCGTCGAAGTGTACGCCGTCGACGTCATACTTTGTGATGAGCTCGTCGATTATATTGACCAGCAGGTCCTTTACCTCGGGTACTGCGGGACGGTACATCAGCAGGTTGTCGTAGCGCATCGTCCACTCGGGATGAAGCTTGGCCGGATGGTTGGCGGCGCCGGAGTTGGCGAAGGCGTTGGCGTTGTTGCTGATGCGGTAGGGGTTCATCCAGGCGTGGAACTCCATGCCGCGGGCATGGGTCTCGTCGATGAGCCACTGGAGTACGTCGTAGCCGGGGTCATAACCCTGGCGGCCCGTGAGGACATCGCTCCAGGGTTCGTAGGAGGATGCGTAGAAGGCGTCGGCGCAGGGACGGATCTGCATGATCACGGCATTGACGTTATACTGCTCGAACTTGTCGAGGTACTTGCTGAATTCTTCTTTCTGCAGGGACTCCACGTTGGCCCGAGGCCAGTCCATGCGCCCGACAGTAGCGACCCAGACGCCTCGTATTTCGCGGTCGGCGGTCTTGTAGGTCACTATGGTGGGTTCCGGCTCCGGAACATCAGGAGTGTCCGGGGTGTCGGGCTGTTCGGGAGTGTCGGGTTTCTGAGGTACGTCGGGCGTATCGTCGCCGCAGGAGCAGAAAACCAGTCCGCCCAGGGCGAGTACAGTCGAAACGACTAATGTCTTGAAGAGTTTCATAGCTTATGTGTGGAGTCTTGCAGGAAAGGTTTATGAAGAGAGATGAAATGCCGGGCCGGAAAAACCTGGGAGGGCCTTCCGGCCCGGCAGCAGAAGAAATTGATTTATTTTACTATTTTCAGGGAAGCCTTGCCGGCACGGACGATGTAGACGCCGCCTGCGAGGTTTTCGGTGGAGATTTCGGTGCCTTCGGCAACCTTCACGCCCAGGGCGTTGAATACCTCGGCGCCCTCGGCGGCGCACACGCCACGCGAGCAGCCCTCGGCAATCAGAGCCGAGGCAACGCCTTCATCAGCGGCAGGCCACGCAGCATGGGCAACGGCGCCAGGCGTAAAGCCCGTCTCCTTGGGAGCCGCCGCGTGCATGGCTGACAGGGTCGCCGCCAGCGCATCCATAGCGGCGTCGAGCGCGGAAGAATCTGCATACAGCGAGCCATCCGAGCCAGCAAGCGCGCAAGCAGCGCCCTGCGCCACCAGCCCGCGCAGCGCGGTATCGACCTCGCCGATACCAAGATCAAAACCCCTAGCAACATCAACGGCCGCAACCGGCAACGTCTGCAGCGCCAGCCACGCCTCAACACCAGCGGCGATATCGCCGGCCTCAAGCGCCACATACAGCGCACGCTCTCCTTCGGCAAGCTCGCGCGAACGACGGCAACGCGAAAGCAGCACACGCCCGCCGCCAATGAGCATAACGGGCGAATACGACAGCACCACAGCATGGTCTCCGGCTCGCAGCGGCAACGGCTCCTCCAAGCGCACCTGCACGGTACGGGTCTCGCCCACCGCCATGGGGGCCTCGCCCTCCAAAAGCATGATGCGGCCGACAACCTCGGCCGTACCCGCCATCACGTGCACACGCGCGCCCGACTCGAGCACGCGCGGCTTGGCACCCTCGCGACCCAGGTAGGTGAACGTCATCATAAAGCGTAACGTCTGACCAAAACGGTCTGCCACGCCCAGCATCTCGCCGCGGTCAAGTGCCGCGACACCGTCACCAACCAGGTTGAGCGCCACGCGTTGCCCAGGCAGCGCGCGCGGCGTATCGCCATGCACCTGAATCCCGCGCACACGACAGACCGTACGCGATGGCAAAGCCATCAGCTCGTCGCCCACCGCAACCGGCGCATCGTGCAGCGTTCCCGTCACGACGGTGCCGACGCCCTTAATCGTAAAGCAGCGGTCAATCGGCAGGCGAGGCGCGGCATCGCTCCGCTCGGCACGGTCGCGACAGGCATCCCAGCAAACACCCACCTGCTCG